>CAYQAD010000064.1:5202-10892 GCA_964415125.1 uncultured Phycisphaeraceae bacterium
ATAGCGCTCGGAACCCGACGGCATGCCCATGCGGACCGTCTCCGTACGCTCGCCTGTGAGGGGGAGGAGGGGGCCGTTCTGGCCGCCTCGACCGATCTGCACGCCGATCCACGCATCGGCGACCCGTTTAGGAGTCCGCGAAGATGAGTTCGTCCCACGTCCCCGGGCGCCCGGCTGTCATGGCCGCCGCCGTCGCCGCCGGCTTGTGTTTCGCCGCCTCCGCCTCCGCCTCCTTCGTGCCCGGCCCGGTCGCGCCGCGCGGCGAGGTGCCCGTGCCCATGTCAGCACACCTGCCCGACTTCTTCCAGGACGAGGCCGGCCAGGTCATGGTCGACGGCCTCGTCTTCGACTCGCTCCACGACTACATCGCCTCCGACGCCTTCATCGAAAACGGCGGCCGATGCGGCCATCGGCCGGCCGACCGCGCGAATCTCAACCTCCGCGACGCCTCCGACTGCTCCGGCAGCCGAACCAACCCGCTGCCCGAGTACATGCCCGTCAACGGCCCGATCTACCGCATCCCCGTCGTCGTCCATGTCATCCGCACGAGCAGCGGCGGCAACGACATCAGCCCCGAGCGCGTGCAGAGCCAGATCGACATCCTCAATGAAGACTTCCGCGCCATCCCCGGCACCAACGGCGCGCCGGGCGTCGACACACGCATCGAGTTCTTCCTCGCAACCGAGGACCCACAAGGCAACCCGACCACCGGCATCACCTACTCCAACAACTCGACCTGGTACAACGACGGCGGCAGCTACTGGAACACCCTCTCGTGGGACACCGACCGCTACATGAACCTCTACGCCAACTCCGCCTCCGGCAACCTCGGCTACGTGCCCACGCTGCCGCAGTTCGGCATCGCGGGGCAGTCCAACGACCGCGTCGTCGTCCTCTCCGCCTCCTTCGGCCGCAACGCGCCCATCGCCAACTACAACCTCGGCCGAACCGGCACCCACGAGGTCGGCCACTACCTGGGCCTCGAGCACACCTTCTCCGGCGGGTGCGGCACGAGCAGCTGCTACACCACCGGCGACCTGCTCTGCGACACCAACCGCCAGTCCTCGCCGACCTTCGGCTGCCCGGGCAACCCAACCTCCTGCGGCTCGTCGGACCCCAAAGAAAACTACATGGACTACTCCTACGACGCCTGCATGAACGGCTTCACGCTCGAGCAGGCCAACCGCATGCGCTGCACGCTCATGTTCTACCGCCCGAACCTCGCGATCGTCGCGCCCGCCGCCTGCTCCCCCGCCGACCTGACCACCACCGGCAACGCCGACGGCGAGCCCGACGGCACCGTCGATCTCTCCGACTTCTCCTACTACCTCGGCATCTGGTCAACCGCAGAGCCGGTCGCCGACGTCACCACCACCGGCACCGCCAACGGCATCCCCGACGGCGACGTGAACCTCTCCGACTTCTCCTTCTATCTCACCCTCTGGTCCGCCGGCTGCCCGTGACCCCCGCCCGACCGCTGGCGTTGTAGGCACATCCACACCAAGCGCTCGCCGCCGATGCAAACCGCGTCGGCGGCGTTTTCTGCGCCGACTACCCTTCGTCCATGCCCGACGCCCAACCAGCTCCACACCCTGTCCCGCACATGACCCCGGACGAGTTCGCCGAGCTGGGCCATCGCATGGTCGACCTGATCGCCGACTACATGCGCACCGTCGAGTCCATGCCCATCGTGCCCGCGACCAAGCCGGGCGAGGTCTACAACGCCTTCCCCGCCGGGCCGCCCGAGCGCGGCGACGCGGGCGATTGGTCGGGCATCTTCGCCGACATCCAGCGCGCGATCATCCCCAACATCACGCACTGGCAGCACCCCGGCTTCTTCGGCTACTTCCCGTGCAACGCCTCGGGCCCGGGCATCCTGGGCGAGCTGCTCGCCGCAGGCCTCGGCGTGCAGGGCATGCTCTGGCAGACCTCGCCCGCGTGCACCGAGCTCGAAACACTCACCCTCGACTGGCTCGTCGACCTGCTCGCCCTGCCCGACGCCTACCACTCCCGCCGATCGTCCGGCACCGGCGGCGGCGTCATCCAGCACACCGCCTCCGACGCCACCCTCGTCGCCATGCTCGCCGGCCGCGAGCGACAACGCCGAGCCGGCGCATCGCCAGACACCATCTGCATCTACGCGTCCGAGCAAGCCCACTCCTCAATCGTCAAGGCCGCCATGGTCGCGGGCCTCGCACAGTCGCCCGACGACACCGCATCCGTGCGTTTGATCGCCACCGACGCGCAGCACCGCATGGACCCCGTCGCGCTCGCCGCCGCGATCCGCGACGACGTGCGCGCGGGCCGATCGCCCGCGTTCGTGTGCGCCACGCTCGGCACCACCAGCAGCGAGGCCGTGGACCCGATCGCCGAGATCGCCGCCGCGATCACCGAGTCGATTGCCCCGGGTGCCCCCCGCCCGTGGCTGCACGTCGACGCGGCCTACACCGGCGCCGCGCTCGTCTGCCCCGAGCACCGCCACCTCGCGGGGGGGCTCGAGCACGCCGAGTCGTTCTGCTTCAACCCGCACAAGTGGCTGCTGACGAACTTCGATTGCGACACGATGTTCACCGCCGACGCCGCGGGCCTCACCGCCGCGCTGTCCATCACGCCCGAGTACCTGCGCAACACCGCGAGCGACGCCGGTGCCGTCATCGACTACCGCGACTGGCACGTGCCGCTGGGCCGAAAGTTCCGCTCGCTCAAGCTCTGGATGGTGCTGCGCCACTACGGCCGCACCGGCCTCCAGGCCTACATCCGCAACCACGTCGCGATCGCCGCATCGCTCGAGCGGCGCATCATCGAAGACCCTCGGTTCGGCCTCGTCGCCCCGCGCACGACCGCCCTGGTCTGCCTCCGCCTCGCGCCGCCGGGCACCGCCCCCGATGAGGCCGACGCGCTCACGCGATCGCTCATGGCATCGCTCAACGCCACCGGCGAGGTCTTCCTCACGCACACCACGCTCACGATCGCCGGCACGCCCCGCTTCGTCCTGCGCATCGCGGTGGGGGGGACCCAAACCGAGCAACGCCACGGCGACCGCCTCTGGCAGCTCCTCACCGAGCACGCCGATCGGCTGGTAGGCTCGAACACGCCATGACCAACACCCCGCCCCGGCACACCACCATCTCGCGTGCCCTGCTCACGATGCTCTGCGTCACAGCCGTGCTCGTGCCCGGCTGTGCCCGCTCGGAACGGACCGACGAGCTGACCATCGCCGCCGCCGATTACGACGCCGCCTTTGTCGCCACACGCGAGGTCCTGCGCGACTACCGCTTCGACATCGACCGCGTCGACGCACGCGCCGGCGTCGTGAGCACCGCGCCGAAGTCCACCGCCGGCCTGGCAACCCCGTGGGACGGCGAGCAGCAGACGCTCGCGCAGGAATGGGAAGACCTCACCAATCGCCAGCAGCGCACGGTGCGCGTCATCTTCGAGCCCGCCTCGGCGCGCCTCGGCCGCGAGCGGGGCCCCACGCCACAGGCCGCGCCCGGCCCGGCCCGGCCCGACATCCGCACACTGGAGACGCCCATCGGCATCCGCGTCGAGGTCGTCGTCGATCGCATCAACCGACCGCACTTCCGCGGCGAAACCGAGAACCTCCGCTCGAGCACCTACGCCCGCGAGCCGGCGCTCCGCGCCCGAGACATGCAGCCGAACTACGCCGTCCCGCGCGACCGTGATCGGCTGTTCGAGCAGGCCCTGCTCGGCGCGATCGAACGCAAGCTCGCGAAAACAGCGCCCGACGCCATCGTCACGGCAGCCGAGTAGTCAGCGTCGGGCCTCAAGATGCAGGCCGCGAGGTTCAGGCCTCGGGCTCCGGGCTTCGGGCGCTGCGTCGGCTGTGCCTACGCGTCGCTGCTGCGGATCGCGGTCGCCTTTGTGCCCACGCCGGGCGTCGTGACGACCTCGGGGCCCGAGGCCTCGGTCGCCGCCGCAGGCTGGATGTGCCCAAGCGCCCGCGCGATCAGCTCGCCCCGGCTCGACGCGTCGAGCTTGCGGTGCAGGCTCTTCACGTGGTCGTGCACGGTGTGCGGGCTTCGATCGAGCTCCTCAGCGATCTGCCGAACGCTCTTGCCGAGCGAGAGCTGCTCGAGCACGATCTGCTCGCGCCCGGTGAGCCACTGCGTGCTCGAGGCACGCTTGGATCCAATCGCCATCACCGCCCGCTTCTCGACGAGCCCAAGCACCGCGCCGAGCATCGCCGAGAGCGACTCGACCTTGGCCGGCGAGGTCTCCGGCACCGCCATCATCGCGATGACCGCGCGCCCGGGCTCAACCGTGCCAATCGGTCGGATGCCCGCGAGCACCGTCTCGGGCTCGAGATCGCCCCAGACCTTGCCCGCCGCGGTGTGCCGCCAGCCCTCGCCCGCGAGGCGGGACATCGGGGCGGCTGCGCCGTGGCGGACGACCTCCGGCCCGACGGCCCAGCCGAGCGTGCCGAGTCGCTCCAGGCGGGCACGCAGCCCGGTCAGGCGCGCATCCTTTGTTGAGAGCTCAACGGCCGCGTGCGCCGAGCCGAAGCCCGCGCCCGCCGACGGATAGGCCTCGGCCCGCCCGGCGACGCCCGCCGCCTCGATCTGGCCGAGGGTGCCGTCGGCCTCGAGCGTGCCGATCAGCACGCCCGTGAGCGCCGGCGACGCCAGGTGCGTCAGGGCCGAGGCGGCGCCATCGCACCAGTCCAGTGTCGCAACGGCCGGCAGGCCGCAGACCGCCGCCGCCGCGTCGCAAATCACCGCATAGCTCTTGGGTTCAATCATTCGCTCGGGACCCATCGTTCCTCCCCGGGCCAGCACGGGCCCCGGTTCCCACTCCGGCTCGCGATCCTTCACGCGCCGCTCAGGCGCCGAAGCGCCGCCAACCCCAACGCCCGGTGATCGATGCGGTCGGCTGTGCCGCCTGCTCGATCGCCGGACAGTTTACCCATCAGAGCGGGATTTCCCGCCGATGCCGACCCCGACGCGTGCCGTTGTCGACCCCGGCGGCATGCCCGCCAGATGGCCATCCCCTGCACGGGCGAGCGTATCACACTTGTGAACCTGGGCAAGCAACATCATGTGGGGGACGCCGCGACGCCCGTGGTCTGGAAGAGGTGCGCCGGTTGTGCCGTCGCGCTGGATACCCTTGCCTACCCCCAGCCCGCGCGACCCGCCCAGACGGCCCCCCAGAGGCCGACGGCGTCCACCCGCTGGAAACCGGAGCGATCACCATGACAAGCACGCCCGCCCACGCAGACCCCGCCGACTGGCCCGCACTCCGCGGCAAATCCCCACGCATTCTTATTGTTGGCGCCGGGCCCACCGGCCTCGGCGCGGGCTACCGACTCAACCAGCTCGGCTACACCAACTTCACCATCGTCGACCGCCACCCCTACGCCGGCGGCCTCGCCCACTCCTTCACCGACGACGCCGGCTTCACCTGGGACATCGGCGGGCACGTCATGTTCAGCCACTACAAGTACTACGACGACTGCTTCGACACCCTCATGGGCGACGACTACACGATGAACAACCGCGAGTCGTGGGTCCGCATGTTCGACCGCTGGGTGCCGTACCCGTTCCAGAACAACATCCGCTACCTCCCCAAGCAGGCCGCCTACGAGTGCCTCTCCGGGCTCATCAAAGCGCAAACCGGCCAGGGCGAGATCAAGCACCACTCCGAGGCGACCAACTTCGGCGAGTTCATCGACG
>CAYQAD010000065.1:0-10771 GCA_964415125.1 uncultured Phycisphaeraceae bacterium
GACGTCCATCCTCCGCCAAACGAGCGCACAACAACGCCCCGCAGCCGCGGGGCGTTGCCAGTCGACCAAAGTCGAGCCCGCGAACCGCTCAGCGCCGCCGGCGACCGACCGCCAGCCCGCCAACCGCGAGCAGCGCAACGGACCCGGGCGCGGGCACAACCTCGATGATCGCCCGCACGGGCCCCGCGCCGAGCGGCACGTCGTTCCAACGCCCGTTCGTCTGGTCCCAGTTCATCCAGACGTAGTCCTCGCCCGCGGAGTCGTTGGGCTCATTGGCCGCCCAGTACGAATAGTCGAAGATCTCGCCGGAGTCCCACTCGAACGCACCCTCGACATCCTCGTCGCTCAGCCCGATCCAAAGACGCTCGGTGAACCCAACCACGCTGTTGAGCCACACCTGCTCATCCTCGCTGTTGATCGACACAACATCCCCGCCGAGGTCGTCGGCGATCGCACGCGCCTGCGTGATCGACACGGCCCCGTCGGTCAGGAAGTACGTGCTCCCACCGAAGCTCCCGATCGAAGTCGTCGTCGCCCCCGCACCCCCAGCAACCACACCAACCAAAGCCGCACCAGCCAAAACGTTCAAACGCATCATCACACTCCCTCAAGCTGCCAATCGGCAGACCACGACCGACACCGCCGCCGCGCAACGCGGCGACGCAACGAATAGCGTTACCGACGCCGACGCGTCGCCACAACAACACCCGCGCCGAGCAGCATCGCCGACCCGGGCGCCGGCACCTCGCCGACAAACATCGAAGCCCCCGACGTCTGCACCGCGAACTCCTTCACCCGAACAAAAACGCCCGGATCCGTCGAGTCAGTCGGCAGCTTCAACGCGCCAAACTCCACGCACATCCAGCCGTACAGCGTCCCGAACATCGGGTCATTGGGCGTGCTCGACGCGAGCTCACCAAAGATCCCAAACGCCAGGTACACCGTCTGGTTCAGGTGCGGCGTGCTCGTGTTCATCTCGCCAAAGTCGAAGTACTCATACCCCGCGTGCGTCAGCGTCTCGAACCCGATGCCATCCTCAAGATCGGGACCGATCGAGTCGCCGAACGCGAACGTCCGGAAGACGCCGTAGTCGTTGTCGTCGAAGTCCGTGATGAACCCGCCCCCGCGCGTCGGGTCGAGCCCGGCCACATAGAAGTCGCCCATCGGGTCGCCCGCGCTGTCGTTGTACAGCACGAACTCCAGCGGGCTCGCCTCGGGCCCCGCCGGCTCGATCGCCAGCGACTTCTGCGTGCCGATGTCCGCCGCCGAATACTCCAGCAGCAGGTCCGGCGCGCTGTACATGATCGTTCCAGAAGCCGCCCCGGCACCCAGCGCCAAAGCCGCGGCCACGCCACATCCCATCTGCGTGCGCATGCAATCACCCTCTCAATCTGTCGCCAACCACCTCGGCCGACTTTCAAACATGCGCGCCAAATTCCCACCACGCCACCGAATTCCGGGCACGCCGAGCGGCTTTGGACGCCCTGAGAGCGGGTCGAGAAAAATCCAAAAAGGGTGAGGGCCGGCCGCGGGTTTCCCGGATTGGGGTGGAATCGATGGGGTGGGCGGCCAGACGTTCGGCCGCCGACAGTTCTCCCACGCCCCATCGCACACACGTTCGAAAGAGGGCTCTCTTAATGCATATCCGTTCCATCGCCCCGGTGGCGATCGCTGTGGCCGCGGGCACCGCGACCGCCTCGCTCACCCCGCTGGCCTTCGGCCCCCTCGGCGGCACAGCGCCCGGGTCGTACTTCACCTTCGTCACCGACATCTCCGCCGACGGCACAACCTTCGCCGGCGTCCTCAACACCGGCGGCCAGATCCTCCGCACACCCACCGCCGACTACTCGGTGCAGGGCACCGGTGCGATCTTCCGGCTGAATCCCGCGGGCACGGTCGGCGCGGGAGGCCAGGCCGGCCAGAACCCGCAGCGCTGGGACGTCGCCTCGGCCGGCGGGACATCGATCGTGTCGTCCGAGATCACGTGGCCCGGCGGCCCGCTTGCGCTGGGCGCTGCGTACGCCACCAACAGCGACGGCACCGTCTTCAACACGCTCGCCTTCGGCGTGAGCGTCATCACGCCGAGCGGGCGGATCGCCGCGAACGATGCGTTCCAGGCGATCGCCCCTGAGGCGTTTGCTGGCGCATGGCGCGGCATGGCGCCCGACGCGCCCGTCGTGGCACTCCAGGCGTTCGTCCCGGGCAACGCGACGAACTCGTACCGCTGGAACTACGAGACCGGCGACGTCCAGGCCCTTGAGTTGCCGGCCGGCGCGACGAGCGCGTCGCTCAATAGCCAGAACGGCGTGACCTATGACGGCTCTATCACCGTGGGCACGGCGTTCATTGGTGGCAGCAAGCCCTTCTGGTGGGATGCCGAAGGCAACGTGCACGCGGTGCCCGTGCTCGACGGCCTCGCCAGCGCAACCGTGAATACCGTGAACTACACCGGCACGATGCTTGGCGGCGGCGTGAACTACGGCGCGCTTGTCGGCAACCGCGCGTTCGCTTACTCGATCGTGACGGGTGAGCTATATGACCTCAACGAGATCTACTCGGATGCGGGCATCCTGCCGGACGGCTGGCAGCTCACGTTCACGCAGCACATCTCGGACGACGGCTCGAAGATCTTCTGCGGCGCGCTGGCCCCGGATGGCTCGTCGCGGATCGTCCAGCTCGACGCCGACTTCTTCGTCCCCTCGCCCGGCACGGCCACGCTGCTTGGTGCGGCGGGCCTCGTCGCGGTGCGGCGTCGTCGGCGGGGCTGAGGTCGATCATCCTGCTCCGGCGGTCTGAGACACTTCCACGGAGAGAGGGAGTGCACCGATGCAGTCCGAAGGCCCGCGTGCTCCACCACGCGGGCCTTCGCTGCTTGGTGTGGTCATGCGCTGGTGCTGTGGCCGGCGGTGTCGGCGGGTGTGTTGGGTCGGCGGAGGGTGAGGACGCCGCAGGCCATGCAGAGGCAGAGGCCGGCGAACACGGCGAGCGATGCGTCGAATGAGCCGAGTGTTTGCTTTAGGTAGGTCTGCGCGAATGGTCCGATGCCGGTGCCGGCGACGGTGAGGCGTCCGACGGCGGCGCGGATGGCGCCGTGGTGCGGGCGGCCGTAGTAGCGGGCGATGGTGGTGGTGCCGACGGCGGCGATGAGTGAGAAGCCGAGGGAGAAGCTCGCCATCGCGGCGAAGGCGTGCCAGACCTGGTCGGCGGCGGCGAGGCCGAGGCATGCGAGTGCCATTGCGATGAGCGAGATGCAGAGGAGGATGCTCGGGCGGAAGCGGTCGGCGCACCAACCCGCGGGGATGGCGCAGATGGCCGAGCCGACGAGCCATGCGCTGGTCGCGCCGGCGGCGTACTCGGGGTCGAGGTTGGCTTCGACGAAGATGGGTTGGATGTTGAAGAGGATGGCGGTGCCGACGAGGGCCTGGATGACGATGACGAGGGCGATGATCCAGAAGGCGGCGGTGCGGTAGGCCTGCTTGAGGGTGAAGTGGGGCTCGGTGGGTTTGATGGGAGCGGTGAGCGGATCGGGCTCGTCGTGCAGGTCGCCGTCGAGCTGCTGGCCGATGTCCTCGGGCTTGTTGCGCATGAGGATGAGCGAGAGTGGGGCGGCGGTGATGGCGACGGCGATGCCGAGGATGGCGTAGGCGGTGCGCCAGCCGTGGGTTTCGATGAGGAGTGTGAGGAGGGCGGGGAGTGTGGACCATGCGAGGAAGAGTGTGACGGTCTTGAGTCCATTGACCAGGCCGAGGCGGCGGTGGAACCACATGGCGAGGGCGTGCTGGGAGGCGAGTCCGAGCGAGCCCTGGCCGAGGAAACGGACGAGGAAGTAGCCGAGGAGGAGCGTGGCGTAGTTGTGCGCTTGGCCGAGGACGACGCATCCGATGCCGAAGAGGACGGCGATGGCGGCGATCATGACGCGCGGGCCGAAGCGGTCGGAGAGCTTGCCGGTGTAGACGAGTGGGAGTGCGGCGAGGACGGTGCCGAAGAGGTATGCCTGGGCGATTTGTGATTGGGTGAGGCCGAGGTCGTGTTGGATGGGGAGTGCGAGGAGGCCGACGAGCATGGTCTGGCCGGGCGCGGTGGCGATCATGCCGAAGGTGGAGACGGCGGCGACGACCCAGCCGTAGTAGAGGCGGGGCGGGTGTTGTGGTTGGGCGTTTGGCACGGGCGAGGGTAGGTGGGTGTGGGCGTGCGCGTCGGGCGCGGGGTCGCGTGCGTTCGCATGTGGCTCTGCTGGAGAGGAGTGTTGGCGGGGCCGGTATGCTCGGGCGATGCCATGGACCTGGGTTGTGTTTGCGATTGTTGTGGTGGGCTCGCTGGGCGTGCTGAAGCTTGCGGACTGGGTGATGCTCAAGGCGCCGAAGCTGACGCTTGAGCAGCGGCTGCCGCGACAGATTGTGATGCTGGTGCTGACGGTGATCGTGCTGATCGTCGTGGTGCTTGCGGTGCCGGCGGATGAGAAGGGTGGGATCAGCGACGCGACGCGGGGGCAGCTGATTAGCTTGATCGGTATCGCGGTGGCGGCGGTGATCACGCTGAGCTCGACGACGCTGGCGGCGAACGCGATGGCGGGGATCATGCTTCGGGCGACGGCTCCCTTTCGTGGGGGCGACTGGGTGCGGGTGGGGGAGTACTTCGGTCGGGTGACCGAGCGGGGACTTTTTCACACGGAGATCCAGACCGAGGATCGGGACCTGATGAGCGTGCCGAATCTGTTTCTGGCGACGACGCCGATGAAGATCGTGCAGAAGGCGGGGACGGTGATCTCGGCGGAGGTGTCGCTTGGGTACGCGGTGCGGCACGACGAGGCGGAGCGGCTTTTGGTGGCGGCGGCGCGTGAGGCGGGGCTGAGGGAGCCGTTTGTGTGGGTGATCGATCTGCTGGATCACGTGGTGGTGTATCGGGTGGCGGGAATCTTGGATGACGTGTCGGGGCTGATGTCGAAGCGGTCTCGGCTTCGGGAGCACATGCTTGATGCGCTGCATGACGCGGGCGTGGAGATCGCGTCGCCGACGCTGGTGAATCAGCGGCGCGGGGACCGGGGCGATGTGGAGATGCCCGAGGGTCGGCGGAGTGCGTGGCTCGCGCGGCAGAAGGCGATGGAGGAGCCGGTGGAGGCGCGGGTGTTTGATAAGGCTGAGGAGGTTGCGAAGCGGACGCAGCTGGAAGAGCGGCGCGACGAGATCGTGGCGCGGCTGGACGAGCTTGCGGAGCTAGATGAGGCGGGCGAGCTTGAGAAGCAGGAGGAGGCTTCGCTGCGCGGGGAGCTTGCGGGGGTGGAGCAGCGGCTTGAGGAAGAGGTTGAGGGGAATGGGGAGCGGGGGGCGGGGTGATTGCGAGCGATCGTCTGTGGTGGGGGGCGGTTGGGTCGCTTTCGATGGAGTGGCACCGGTTGCGGGATGCGGAGTAGTTGGGCTCAAGAGTGCGTGTCTTCCCACCGCTCACGCGGTGGGCTGGCATGACTTGCAACCGACGCGGGCGGGACGCCCATGCCACCGATGCGGGTGCTGCGGTGACCGAGGGAGGGTCGGCCCCTCACCCCGGCCCTCTCCCCGGAGGGGAGAGGGAGGTGACGCGGCGGAACTGTTAGCGTTTGTGTTCGGGGCTGTGGAAGTCGGTTTTGCAGCCGGCGTCCCAGGCTTCGGGTTGGTTGCCGTGGGCGGGGATGCCGCCGGCGTCTTTGAGCATGCGGGCGAGGTGGAGGCAGTTCCAGACGAGGAACGTGGTGTTGCGGTTGGTGAAGTCGTTCTCGGGTCCGCCGGAGCCGGGGTCGCGGTAGGAGGGGCCGGGGCCGGCTTCGCCCATCCAGCCCGCGTCGGCCTGGGGCGGGATGGTGTAGCCGATGTGTGAGAGTGAGAAGAGGATGTTCATGGCGCAGTGTTTGACGCCGTCTTCGTTGCCGGTGATGAGTGTTGCGCCGACCTTGCCGTAGTCGCGGTATTGGCCTTTGTCGTTGAAGGAGTGGGTGTAGCCGTACATGCGCTCGAGGACGCGGGAGCAGACGGAAGATTTTTCGCCAAGCCAGACGGAGGTGCAGAGGATGAGGATGTCGCAGGCGTCGACCTCGGCCTGGAGTTTGGGCCAGTCGTCGTGGTCCCACTCGGGGGTGTCGGCCATGTTGTGGCCCAGGCCGGCGGGGATGTCGTAGTCGACGGGGCGGATGATCTTGGACTTGACGTTGTTGGCGTCGAGCACTGTTTGTGCGACGTGGATGAGGCCCTCGGTGTGGGACATGATGGGTGTTCGGCTGAGTGTGCAGTTGAGGAAGAGGACGGAGAGGTCGTCGTAGGTGGCGGGGGGCGCTGTGCACTGGTGGTCGGTGATGCGCTTGAGTTGGTCGGTCATGGCGGGTGCTCCGGTGTTGGGTTTGGAGCGGAGCGTAGCGGATGGGCGCATGGAAAAGCCCCCGCCGGGCTGGCGGGGGCTTCGTGTGATTGGCGCTATGGCTTCAGGGTGTGTGGTTGCCGGTTAGGGGCAGCCGGCACCCCAGAGTCCGAGGTAGAAGGAGAAGTCGGAGAGGTCGACGGCGCCATCGGGGATGCCGTTGGAGGTGCCGGTGGTGGTGAGGTCGGCGGCGGGGTCGCTTGCGCCCCAGATGCCGAGGTAGAAGGAGAAGTCGGAGAGGTCGACGACCTCGTCGGGGATGCCGTTGGCGGTGCCGGTGGTGGTGACATCCGCGGGTGAGCAGGCGGTGGGGCCGGTGTTGACCGAGCAGTCGCCGCCGACGCAGAAGAGGGCCGCGTCATCGAAGAAGATGGAGCCGCCGGAGTCTGCGGCGTCTTGCTCCATGATGGCCTCGATGCGGACGGTGGTGGTGCCGGCGGGCGCGGGGCTCGAGTTGAGGGTGAACTCCTCGCAGAAGTTGAGGGGGTTGAGCTGGTTGCCGACGATGAGTTCCTCGGCGGCGAGCTCAGCGCCGGTGCCGTCGAGGAAGGCGATGCGGAGGATGCCGAGGTTGCCGCCCTGGAGGAAGTCGGAGATGTCCTGGAGTGCGGTGATGCCGGCGGACCACTCGGAGCCGGGGTTGGCCTGGAGGTCCTGGAAGACGCGGGTGCGGTTCACCTCGGAGATGAACTGGCCGAAGATTTTGACGTTGTTGGAGCCGTCGCAGGCGAGCATGTTCTCGACGAAGACGTTGGGGCCTTCGGTCTCCCATCCGAGGATGCCGGAGCCGCCGCCGTCGATCTCGAAGGAGCCGTTGGTGACGAGCTCGTCGCTGCCGTTCTTGACGAAGGAGGCGAGGTCGTACTGGATGGCGCCGCCGTTGAAGCCCTGCTGGAAGAGGCCGATGACGATCTGCGCGCTGGCGGTGCCTGCGGGCGCGACCTGGGCCGAGGAGGTTGCGGTCTGGTAGGTGGCGGGGGTGTCGCCGGGCTGGGCGGTGATGGTGCGATCGGATGCGATCTCGTTGCCGCCGGCGTCGAGGAAGCGGACGTCGAGGTAGCCGAAGTTGCCGCCGGCGAGGCCGTCACCGACGACCTGGGCGTGCTGGACGGAGGCGATGAAGGAGTCGCCGGGGACTGCGTCGAAGGTCTGGGAGATCTCGGAGTTGTTGTCCGGGCCGATGAACTGGCCGAAGACCTTGAAGTTGAAGGCGCCGTCGGCGGGGAAGATGTTGACCTGCTCGATGTTGTTGATGACGTTGCCGGACTCGTCCCAGTCGGCGAATGCGGTGGCCTCGACGGTTTGGTCGAAGGAGGGGTTGATGAGGGCGGCGCCGGGCGCTTCCTCGGTGATGGAGGCGTCGTCCCAGTAGGTGGCGCCGGTGCGGACGCCGCCGTTGTCGAGCTGGATGTGGAGGAGGAGGAGTTGGACCTGCGTGGTGCCCGCGGGGGCGACGCCGGTGATCTCGTACTCGGTGAACATGTCGTTGGCGGGGGTGGAGCTGTCGGCGACGTTGGCGACGACCTCGGAGAGTGTCACGCCCATCGCGTCCTGGAAGATCAGGATGGCGACAGCGACGACGTCGCTGCCGAGGGGGTCGGCCGAGCCGACTGCGACGCTGACCTTGGCGGTGTACTGCGAGCCGGCGTTCGCGGGGATGACTTGGAAGATGCCGGTGTCGTTCTGGCCGGCGATGAACTGGCCGAACATCTTGGCGGAGAACATGCTGCCGCCGTTGGCGAGCTCGGTGGACTGGGAGATGTTGCCTGCGCCGAGGCCGAACTGGTCCCAGCTGTCGAAGACGGTGGTGGCGCCGGCGGTTTCGAAGTCGCCGTTGACGAGTTGTGCTTGGGCGGTTGCGGCGATGACGATCGCTGCGGTCGCTGCGAGGGGCTTGGTGAACATATCTCTCCTCCGTGGAAATGGATGAACGGGGTTTAGATGGAAACGCCCCGGCCGGCTGATCCGATCGGCCGGGGGGTGGTGAACTTGCTGCGTTTAGTCGGCGAGGGTCTGGCCGACGGTGTGGTGCTGGTCGGCGTGGGCGCTCGGGATTTGGACCATCGGCGCGAAGCGGTT
This sequence comes from uncultured Phycisphaeraceae bacterium, assembly GCA_964415125.1. Lineage (GTDB taxonomy): Bacteria > Planctomycetota > Phycisphaerae > Phycisphaerales > UBA1924 > CAYQAD01. The sequence goes on from CAYQAD010000065.1 coordinate 8,464, forward strand.
GTTGGTGGGGAGGCGTGGCGGGGTGCGCGGGGGGATGGTGGTGGAGTGGCCGATATCGAAGCTGGTACCGCGGCGCTCGCGGAGCGGGCCGGGCGCGAGGCCTTCGAGGTGGCGGGTGAGCCAGCGGGAGGCTTCGAGGCCGAGCTTTGTTGCGTCTTGGCAGACGGCGGTGAAGTGGGGAAAGGAGAAGCGGCGGGTTTGGGAGTCGTCGAAGCCGATGATCGAGAGGTCGTTGGGGACGTTGATGCCGAGCTGGAGGCAGCGTTGGAGGCCGCCGACGGTGGCGGGAGGTGTGGTGATGTAGATGGCGGTGGGCGGGTTGTCGAGTGAGAGGAGGCGGTCGAGTGCTGCGGCGCCGCCCTGGAAGGTGCCGGGGAGTGCGAGGCGGAGGGCGGGGTCGAACTCGAGCCCGTTGCGGGCGAGGCCGTCGCGGAAGCCCTGGTAGCGATCGCGGTGGTCGCTGTCCTCGATGCTATTGGAGACGAGGGCGATGCGTGTGTGGCCGAGCTGGGCGAGGTGGTCGACGGCTTCGGCGCTCTCGGGGCGCGAGTCGGACTCGATGTAGTTGACGTGTGGGTCTTCTGAGCGATCGGCGATGAGCACGTGTGGGAAGCGCTCGGCGGCGATGAGCTCGGCGAGGTCGGGCGAAGAGCGGATGGAGCGGACGATGACGCCGCGGAGGCCCTTGCGGCGGAAGAGCTGGCTGAAGGATTCCTGGTTGCCCTTGTCGCGCTCGACGTTGATGAACTGGAGGTCGTAGCGGTGGTCGTCGACGCCCTTGAGGATGCCGGAGATCATCGCGGACTCGAAGGAGCCCTCGTCGGGATGGACGGGGTGGTTGGGGTAGACGAGGCCGATGACGTTGGTGAAGCGCTTGCCGACGCGGAACTGGTAGCCGGCCTGGTCGGCGAGTGCGAGGACCTTGGCGCGGGTGTCGGGGGAGACCTCGGGCTGGTTGTTGAGTGCGCGGGAGACGGTTGCGGTGGAGACGCCGACTTGCTGCGCCAGGTCGCGGATGGAGACGGCGACGCGCGGCTTTGAACGGCCGTTGGATTTCGGCGTGCCGTTGGTGCCGTTTGGCGTGGTGTTGGGGTCGTTGACCATTGTGGGTCCCCTTCGAGGGCTGGCGATGTAGGGCGGTGGTTGCGGTGCAGGTCGTGGAGCGGCGTTGGTTTGTGTCTGTTGGTTTGGGTCTGGGGTTTAGTTGTCTTCGACGCGCTGATCGATGGGGGTCCAGAGGACCTTGCCGGTGGAGCGGCCCTGGTTGTCGAAGAGCTCGTTGACGTTGTTGCGTCCGACGTGGCCGTCGGCGAAGGCGAAGTTGCTGGCGCCCTCGATTGCGAAGAAGCCTTCTCGGCGCTCGTGGCGGTAGTAGGGGACGTAGGAGGTGGGGAGGATGCGGGCGCTCTCGACCTCGGGGGAGGAGGGGGGGCCGATCATTTCGCGGATGTTGGGGAAGGCGGCCTGCGGGTTGAGCCCGCCGTTGCCGCCGAAGCGTTCGCCGGGCAGACCGATGGCGCCAACGACGGCCTCGGCGAACCAGGACTTGTCGCCGGAGGCGTTCTCGACCTCGGAGCCCCAGATGCCGTAGGACTCGGAGAGGAGCATGACCTTGGAGGAGAAATCGACGCTCGCGTCGAAGCCTTGGCCGAGCTTGGGGGTTTGGTTGGCGCCGGGCTTGCGGGTGATGATGCGGTTGGGGTCGCTGGTGGCGGACCAGTCGGTGGCGGAGGCGGACCAGTAGTTCATGGCGTAGGAGCGGCCGCCGCCGGGGTGCGCGGTGCAGACCATGACGCCGCCGCCGACGGTCTGGTTCTCGGCGTTGTTGACGCTGAGGTTTGAGTCGTCCTGCTGGGGGAGGTACTGGCCGATGCGGTTGACGTCGTACCAGAACATGTTGAGCTTGCCGTTCTCGGGGTCGGGTGCTCGGAAGAGAGAGGGGGCGAACTTGGAGTCGTAGTCGTTGGCGTACTGCAGGTTGGCGGTGACGAGCTGGCGGAGGTTGCTCTGGCAGAGCATGGTCTTGGCGGACTCGCGTGCCTTCCCGAGGGAGGGGAGGAGGATGCCGATGAGCAGTGCGATGATCGCGATGACAACGAGCAGTTCGATGAGTGTGAAGCCGCGGCGTGTGGGCTTGGCGGTGTTGCTCGTTTGTGTGGTGAGGTTCATCACGGGGTTTCTCCTGCGTGTGCGTCGCGGGGCGGAATAGCAGCCCGCTGGGCGTACGTTACCGGAATAGTTCCGGCGACGCAACTGTTTCGGATCGTTGTTCTGGGGCCTTGAGGGCGGTTTTTGTGTAACACCACCG
>CAYQAD010000066.1:0-1750 GCA_964415125.1 uncultured Phycisphaeraceae bacterium
GCTTGGGCGGGTCTGCGGCAGCGGGCGCGGTGGCAGCGGCTGCCACGAGCGCGAGCGCGGAGACCATCGCGAGGGTACGGCGGGCGGGCGCGATGGTGCGGCGGGCGGGCATGGCTCGGCTCCAGCGTACCCCCGCGGGGGCGGGAGTTGGTAGGGTTTTGCGGTTCGGATTCGCTCGAGGGAGGGCTGGCATGGGTGCGTCGGTTTCGATCGGTTGGCGGCCGTTGGCTTTGGTGTGCGGGGCGGTGCTCGTGTGGGCTTCGATGGTGGGGTGCTCGGGCGGCTCTTCTGTCGTCATGCGCTCGGGCGAGGGGGGCCGCAGCGGCGGCGCGGTGCTTCAGCCGACCATCGCCACGGCGGTCTACGCGCCCATCGACGACAACACCGCGGACATCTATCTGACGGATCTGACGCGTCGGGAGCTTGATGGTTCCGTGAGCACCGAGCGGCTCAGCGGGTCGATTGTGCACGTGTATCTGTTCATCAACCCCACACCAGGGCGGACGCCGATCGACCCGGGGGCGGTCAGCGCGGTGGTGCGGTACGTCGTGCTGGCGCGGGGCGAGACCGGGGTGTACGGCGGAGGGGGCTTCCTGCGCCCCGACTCCAAGCCGGGCGGGGGCTCGATCTCGGGATCGATGCGTGACGGGTCGATGCGGCTGGTGCAGGCGACCGACGGCTTCCGCGACCTGCTCGGGCCCTCGGTGCTGAAGCTGAACTTCAATGCGGTGCGCGACGAGGGCATGGCACGGCTGATCTCGTCGCGGCTCGTCGCGGCGATCGAGCGGGCCGACACCGTCAAGGACGACGAGCCGCGGATCGATGCGGGCCCTTAGAAGCCGGGACGCACGCGATCGGGCGGGCGCGTAGAGCCGGCGCTTCTAGAGCGAGTTGGCAAACAGGGTCGACTGCGCGGCGGTGAAGTGCAGCGTGCGCAGGATCTCGGCGGGCAGCGCACAGCCTCGGAGCACGGGCGCGGACATCGCGTCGTGGTGCTCGGGGTCGACCATCGCCAGGTCCGGGTCGGCGATGGGCGACTCGCCGACGTGGTCTGTCTCGAAGAGCGTGCGCAACGCCCAGTAGCGCGAGGCGTAGAGGTCAAACGCCTCGTCCTCGGAGTTCGCGAGGTGGATGCCGAAGGTCTTGTTGTCGGGGTCGGTCGGGAGGAGGTGGCCGTCGGAGGTGACGATGTCGGAGCCGAAGGAGATTCGGCCGGCCCACTTGGTGAGGAAGTCGCGGAGCCTTGCGGGCTCGTGCTTGGAGAGCTCGCGGACCATCCATTTGCAGGCGGAGGTGTCGAGGTGCGCGTTCGGGTGGCGCGTGAGCAGGCCGTCGAGGAAGTCGAGGTCCTCGGGCGTGCCGCCCATGTGGGCGAGGAGCCACTGGGTCGGGAAGCGATCGAGCATGCGCTCGAGCGGGAGGTACTGGTCGCGCTTTGTGCCGTAGCGTGAGCTGTCGGCGTAGGTGGTTTGGAACCAGGTGTCGGGGTCGGCGACGTGGGTCATGAGGACCATGCCCAGGCTGGTGGCGAGCTCGGCGGCGCGGACAACCCACTCGGAGTCGAGCGCGACGAGGTCCTCGCCCGTGTCGTTCGGGTCGGCCTGGAGGAGGTAATCGCGAAAGCGCGGGGCACGCCAGAACTTGACGATCTTGGCGCCGAAGTCGTCGTGGAAGGTCTGGATGTTTTCTAAGAACGCCTCGCGGTGGGCCCGGCCTCGGTCTTCGGACATGTAGTCGGGGATCGCGACGA
>CAYQAD010000066.1:1760-10666 GCA_964415125.1 uncultured Phycisphaeraceae bacterium
ATGCGCTCGCCCAGCACGTCGCGCACGGCCGCGGCTGCGGCGAGCTGGGTCTGGCTGATGAGCGTGCGGATGTGGTAGGCGTCCATGACGCGCCGGAAGATCGCGGCGGCCTTGGCGCCGTTGACGTGCAGGTGCGCGTCGATGATGCCGTCGGGAAAGGGCGTGTTGTCGAAGGTTGCGGCCGCGGCGCGGTAGTCGATGCCGAGACGGTTGGCGGGCGTGGGCGTGTGCGGGGCCATAGTCTGCGTGCCTCGTCTGTGATAGCGGCGGGTGGTGTCGACTGGTATCGAGTGGGGAATGCGATGGTAGACGGCGGGCGTGAGAGCGGGGTTTCAGCGGGCACCGTGCGGGCGCGGATCGCGCTGGCGCACGACTGGCTGTGCACGTTTCGCGGGGGCGAGGCGGTGCTGGAGCGGATCGCGGCGGGGCTCTCGTCGCGTCACGAGGTGGTGGGCGTGTACAGCATGTTCCGCGGCAAGCGCGGGCTGCCAGTGGACAAGGCCCCCACTGTTTCTCGCCTGCCCGCGACGGTGCCGACGATCGGGCGGCTGCCGATGACCCGCGACCGGCTCCGCCGGTGGCTGCTGCCCATGTACCCGCGGATGGTCGAGGCGCTGAGCGACCGCCTTGGTCAGCTGCACGAGATCGCGCCGATCGATGCCCTTGTGTCGACGAGCTCGGCCGCGGTCAAGGGGATGCGTGCGCCCTGCGGCGCGGTGCACGTGTGCTACTGCCATGCGCCCGCGCGCTATTTGTGGTCACGCGCGAGTGAGTACGGGGGTGGGCTTCGCGGGCTCGGGCTCTCGGTCTTTGGCGATCGACTGCGCGCGTGGGATAAAGAGAGCGCGGCGAACGTGGCTGTGTTCGTCGCGAACAGCCGGCATATCGCGCGGCAGATCGAAGAGACCTACGGCAGGCCGGCCGAGGTCGTGCACCCGCCGGCGCGGACGGATTTCTTCACGCCCGACGATGCGGCGGGCGACGGGGCGGGCGGCGCGGCACGCGAGGACTTTTGGCTGGCAGTCGGCGCGCTCGAGCCGTACAAGCGGTTCGACCTTGCGATCGACGCGGCACGCGAGGCGGGGGCGGCGCTGAAGATTGTCGGCGAGGGGTCGTGCGGGCGCGATCTACGGAAGATGGTGCAGCGCGGTGATCGTGTGGAGTTTCTCGGTCGCGTGGGTGATGAGCGGCTGCGCGAGCTGTATCGCACGGCCAGGCTTTTGATCTTCCCGCAGATCGAGGATTTCGGGATCGTCGCGGTCGAGGCGCAGGCGTGCGGCTGCCCGGTGCTGGCGCGGGCCGCGGGCGGCGCGCTCGACAGCGTGGTGAACGGCACGACGGGTGTGCTCGTGGATGAGGAATCGGCGCGGGCGTTTGCCGACGCGGCGCGGCGGATGCCGACCGATGCGCAGACGTGCGCTCGGCACGCGGCGCGGTTTGGCGAGGCGGAGTTTGATCGCAAGATGGTTGGGGTTGTCGAGCGTGCGCTCGCGGGGCGACGTCGCGTCTAGTCGCTGGGCTTAGACCTCGGGCGCGTCGGGCATGACGCGGGCGGCGAGGACCTGGCCGATGTAGAGCTCGTGGTCGGCCTCGAGGTCGAAATGCCTGACGACCTCGCAGTCGATGGCGAGGGGCGAGCGTCGCGGCACGGGCGGGCCGCCGGGGCGGAGGGTGTCGATGCGGAGGGCTTCGAAGGCGTCGCCGTCCTCCTCGGAGGTGTGGCACTCGTCGAACTTGGCGAGGGTGAGCTTGTCGGTCGGATCGAGCTGGCAGAGGGCGAAGGTGTGGGCGTCGCGGATCATGGGCTCGATCCAGTGGCCCTTGCGGATGGCGACAGCGATCAGCAGGGGCTCGGTGGCGCAGGGCATGACCGCGTGAACGCGGACGCCGGCCCGCTTGTCCTCGAAGGCCGAGGTCATGACAAAGGTGCCCGAGGGCAGTGCCTCGAGTGCCGCGATGAGCTGGGGCGTGATGGTGTCGCCTGTTTCGGGCACGTGCCGCCTCCGGACTGCGGGTGCAGTCCCCCACGAGGTCGGTTCTTGGCTGGGGCGAGTCTAGTGGAATCAAGTGGGTAGTGGCGGATCGGTATCCGGGCTTGCTAGGCAAAGCACTGGGATTCCAAGTGTTGCCGGCGGTCACCGGGCGGTGCCTCGCGCGAACTGGATGACGGATCGGGACGCACATCAGCACGCGGCGGAAGGGCGACGCGCGTCGGACTTGTGGACGAAGACTCAGATATCCACAGGCTGCACACTTTTCCACGCCAGATCACAGGGCCGATAACCTGCTTTGCTTGCGTGGTTTATGCGCGCGCAGCAATGATTGTGTGCGAATGTGTCGATAGGTGTTGCGAAGTGGGGCAAGGTGGGGGACTATTCCTCCATGGAGAGCCGAGCAGCACGCACCAACCAAGCGGTCTTGCGAGAGACCCCGTGCCTGGACGGCCAGCACGATACCGAGGCGAGCGACCGTGATCTTCACCGGGCAGACCGAGCTGACTGTCGACGCCAAGGGGCGTCTGGCGGTGCCGGCGCGGTATCGCTCGCGGTGGGACCCGGCGCAGCACGGAACGGGCTGGATGTGCATCCCGTGGCCCGAGGACGGCGGGATGCTTCGGCTGTTCCCGGAGCGGCAGTTCGAGCTGCTGGGCGATGTGGGCGAGTCGAGCCTGACGCCGACGGGCGCGGTCGGGGAGCTGGAGAGCCAGCTCTTCGGTTTGGCCGAGCTGATCGAGATGGACTCGGCGGGCCGGGTCCGGCTGCCGGCGAGGCACATGGCGTTGGTCGGGCTGCCCAGCGAGGTGGTCGTGATCGGCGTGCGGAATCGGCTGGAGGTTCGATCGCGGGCCGCCTGGCAGGCGAAGCAGGAGGCGGCGTTCGCGTCGCTGCCGGAGCTTGCAGCCAAGCTCGAGGCCGAACGGCGGGCGAGCACAACACTTCGGATTACCAGGGACGACTGACTGACACGAGCCTTTGAGAGCGAGCCTGAACAGGGCTTGGAGCAGTTGAGAGCGGAGTAGAGAGAGTGCTGCGGCTTGCCTTGACCGGGGAGCAGCAGATTGGGCGGGAAACCGTCCTCAAGAGAGTGGGCCCAAGAGGGCTCCGACAAGTGCAGAGCCGAGCATCGGGCACTTTCTCGCGAGCGATTGCGGGGACGCACGAACGGACTCGGCGACCGACGCGTGGCCCCGCCGACCGCAAGGATGCGGTGCCGGCCTTGGGCCCTGACCCAGCGCGTTCGGACGCCCTGCCTGTGCTCAGCGACGCGTCCGGCCGACCACCACCGGCCGGGCGCCTTACCCAGACCCGCGTGGGCGCATTGACGTGCCCGCGCGGGTCGTTCGGTTTTGCGTGGCGTCACGATGCGTGTGCGTTGCGTGCTAGGGCACGATCGCCGAGGCGTTGAGGCGGGCCTCGGTGTCGGTGTCGATGAAGCCGACGTAGATCTGCTCGCCCTTGAGCGCCTCGTAGGCGCCGGCGAAGACGAATCGGCGGACCGCGTCGCTGCCGGGCTCGATGCGTGGGATCTGGCCCGGCTGGCGTGGCGCGCCGGGGGCGTAGGCGGCGCCGTCGAGCGTGACGCGCTCGGTGCGCCAGTTGCGGACGTGCGCCTCGACGACGACGTCTGGGCCGAGGGGCGTGGGCGCGGGGTAGGCGTGGGCGTCGATGGTCAGGTCGGGCGTGCCGACGTCGATGGGGATGCTGACCTGGAACCAGGGGTGGCGGATGTCGGCGGCGAGCTCGACGTCGATGGTCATGCGGCGCGGGCCGGTGGGCTCGACGGGCGGGAAGGCGATGGTGATGGGCATGCGCGCGGTGCTGCGCGGGTCGATGTTGATGGTGCCGGCGCGGGGTCGGATGTCCCAGCCGCGCTTGCCGGCGCGGGGGGCGGCGGGCTCGGAGATGAACCATCGGCCGGAGATCGGGCGGTCGTAGGGGTTGGCGAGGATGAGCTCGCGCTCGAGCGTGTCGCCCGTGGTCGGCAGGAAGGCGGGATCGAGGGCCGCGCCGGCGGCGAAGAGCGCGAGGTTCGCGTCAACGCCCTCGATGAAGACCGGCGCGCCCGAGAGCGGGACGCGGTGGATGGGGCGGGGCTCGGAGTCGGGCAGCGTGCGCGAGCCGAGCTCGATCGGCGCGGTGTTGCCGAAGAGATCACGCTGGATGATGGTGCCCGCGCCGAGGTAGGCCTCGAGCATCGGGACGGTGTCGCCCGGCGCGGGCTCGGCGTCGGTGGCCCAGGCGACGATGGCGCCGGTGCGATCGGCGATGGACGACTCGGAGGGCTCGGTCTCGATCGGCGCGAGCACCAGCGCGGTGATGCCCGGGCGGGTGGGGAGCGTGGCGGCGACGTATCGGCCCGACAGCGCGGTGGCGAGCGTGCGCCAGGCGGCGAGCTCGGGCGTGGGCAGCGGCTGGGGGCGGCGCTCTGCGCTGACGGTCCACGGCGAGGCGAGCGTGAGGGTGTGCTCGATGGCGTTGGGCTCTTGGGGCACCGCGGCCCAGGCGGCGAGCACGCGGCGGGCGATGTCCGCGACGGCCTGGGTGGGCATCGCGGATGTCGGCTCGGGGCTGATCGGCTCGAAGAGGATCGCGATCTCGTGGTCGGGCGTGCTCTCGCGCTGGGCGGCGAGCATCGGCGAGATCGCTTCGGCGCGCACGTCGGGCGTCGCATGGAGCAGGTGGGCCGGGCGGATCGGCGAGGCGGGGTCTTGCGCGCCGGCGTCGGTCGGGCTCGGGAGGGTCGCGTGGGGCGGGTGGGGGAGCGTGGGCAGCGGGCCGGGGACGAGCGTGGCGAGCTCGGCGCGGGCGCGGGCGAGCTGATCGGGCGTCGGGCGGTAGGCGAGGGGATCGAGCTCGGAGGCGAGCGGGATGCCCATCTGCCAGCGCCGCACGGCCTGGCCGAAGCGCTCGAGCATGGGATCGAGGTAGGGCGACCAGAGGCCTCGGTCGCTGGCGAGCATGGTGGCGACGTCGTGGGCGTCGAGGGCGGCGCGGCGGCGCAGCGGCTCGGGCACGCTCGGGATCGCGATGGTGATGCGTGTGGCCGATGCGGCGAGCGTCTCGATGATCGGCGCGAGCGTGTTGACCCGCTCGGCGATGTTCTCGTCGGTGAGCGTGTCGTCCCACGCGGCGAGCGTGAGCGCGCGGGTGGCGAGGGCGTGCTCGGCCTCGATGACGCCGGCCATGAACGCGGGGGGCAGGCGCGTGGTGTCCAGGCCGAAGGGGTGGGCGAAGTTCGGTAACGCGCGCGGCTCGGGGACGTACAGGAAATCGACGTGCGAGCGCGCGACGGGCAGCGAGCGCTCGCTCGGGCTCGCGGGCTGGGTGCGGACGTGGAGCACGGCGCGGTACCAGCCGAAGCGATCGATCGCGGGCTGCCAGTCGTAGGCCATGCCGACGGAGGGAATGGGCGCGATCTCGCGGGCGACGGGTGCGCCGGTCGCGTCGTGGACGATCATGTCGAGCACGAGCGATTGGCCTGTCAGGTCGCGGACGAGGGCGGTGAGCGTGGGCGGGGTCGGCGCGGTGGCGATGTTGGCGGGGGCGTCGGTGGTGAGCTCCACGCGCGGGAGGAGCGTGACGGCGACGTCGTCGAACCAGGCGGAGGCGTCGATGTCGGTCAGCCAGACCTGGTGCTCGCGGAGGTTGGGCATGCGGAAGTACTCCGGCTGGACGAGCTCGAGATCGACCTGGAGGTCCGCGGCGTTCGGGGCGAGGCCCCAGAGGTCGACGGTGATGGGCTGCCAGGCGCCGCCGGTGGCGATGGGCCTGCTGGTGACCTCGGTGCCGGCGATGGGCTCGCCGGCGGCGTCGAGGAATCGTGCGACGAGTCGCGCGCGGGCGTGCTCGGCGCGCTCGGTGCGCACCCAGGCGCTGATGCGGTAGTCGGCACCGGGGAAGACCGGGATGACGCCGGGCGAGAGGCGGAGAGAAGAGGATCGGCTATCGGAGGGCAGCCGAAGCGAGGTTCGGCCGGAGTGCGCGGGCGAGCGCGAGTCGAGGGCGGCGCCGTTCCAAGAGGGGAAGCCCGGGCGTTCGCGGGTGCCCGGGATGTTCTGGGCGCGGAACCAGTCGAGCGGGACGGGGTCGAGGCCCGCGCCTTCGAAGTCAAAGAGACGGACGAGACGATTGGCGGCGGCGGGGCGCGAGAGGGCGGGCTCGTCGGAAGTCGACTGGGCTGTGAGCGGATCGGCGGGTTGGAGGTCGGGTTGGACGGCGGGTTGGGCGGGGGTCGGCATGGTCGCCGCGAGGAGCGCGAGCGTGGCGATGGGGCGGGGGCGGATTGATCGCGCGAGCCTTGTGGGCATGCGGGGTGTATCGGCTGGGCTGGGGGGCTGGCTGGATGTTGGCGCTAGAAGGGGCGGTCGAGGACGCGGAAGGTGCGCGTCGCGGCCGGGCCGCGGGCAGGGGGGGCTTGGCGGGCGGGCAGGCGGAGGGATTGGAGCGTGATCGGGCCCTCGGCGTTGGCCCGGACGATCGCGGCGAGGGGTGCGCTCGCGGGCAGGTCGGCCTCGGGTGGCATGGGCCTCGGCAAGGCGAGGGGCGTCGGCAGGGCGAGGGGGCCGAGCAGGGCGGCGAGGGCGAGCAGCGGGACCGACGCGCACAGCGCCGCGGTCGTTCGGCGCGCGGAGCGCTCGCGCCGGACGGCGGCGATGAGCCGGGCGGGCGGCTCGTGCGGGGCCGCGGCGAGCGCTTCGAGCTGGGCGGCGGTGTCGGTGTGTGCGGGGTCTCGCGGCGTGGTCATGGCGCGACCTCTGACAGGTGGGATGGTGCGGGGTGGTTTGGGACGGCGTGCTTGGCAGTCGCGGCGCTGGGCGCTTGCTCGGCGTGGTCTGCGGCGAGGGACTCGTGCAGCGCGCGCAGGGCCGCGGCGTGGCGCGTGGCGATGGTCGAGCGGGGCGTGTCGGTGGCGGCGGCGATCTGGTCGAAGGTCAGGCCCGCGGCGTGGCGGAGGATGAGCACCTCGCGGTGGTCGAGCGCGAGCGCCGCGACCGCGGCGGCGAGCTCGCCCGGGCTGGACGATGGCGACGTGTCGGCATGAGCTGCATGATCGGCGCGCGCGTCGCGGGTGACGCGCTCGGTGCGGGCGTGCGCACGGGTGGTGGTGCGCGTGTGGTTGATCGCGGCGTTGCGCGCGCAGCGCGTGAGCCAGGCGGCGGGATCGCGGACGGCGCGGATGCGCGCGACGGGGGTTGTGTAGATCGAGAGGAAGACCTGCTGGAGGAGATCGTCGGCGGTGTCGGCGGGGTTGGGATCGCGGCCGACGAGCGAGGTGTGGAGGTAGGCGCGCAAACCGGGCGCGCACGCGGCCCAGAGGTCTCGCGTGGCGCGCTCGGAGCCGGCGCGGGCTCGGCGGAGTGTGCGGGGGGTGATTGGCTGCACGGCGGGCGGCTCGCGGCGATTCAGAGGCCGGCGAGGACTTCGGCGGCCTTGCGGAGGGTCTCGCGGGATCGTTGGTCGTTGTCGTAGATGCGTGTGACGTTGGGCGCGAAGACCGTCGCGGTCTGGCCGTAGGCGCCAGTGGCGACGAGCTTGTTGAGAGCCTCGAGCTTGGCCGATGCGTCGGGGTCGGTCCAGACGGCGTCGATGGCGTCGTAGAGCGTGCCGGCCTTGTCGAGGTCGGTCTGGAGTTGATCGGCGGACATGGTCGCGACGCGGCGGAGTGATTCTGCGCCGACGCCGGCGTCCTCGGCGAGCTTGATGAAGGCGCGGCCGTCGTCGGTGGTGTCGACGGACTCGGTGACCCAATCGAGGAAGAGCTCGCGCTCCCCCTTGAGCGCCTCACGCACGCCGAAGGGGTCGCCCGCGAACGCACGCTGCTGGAACTCGGCGAACAGCACCTTGCGGCTCTCGGCGGGCAGCTCGGCGCCGATGGCTTGCGCTTCGGCGGCGGCGAGGTTGGCGATCGCCATGGAGACGAGCGAGGAGATGAGCACGCGGTCCTGGGTGAGGTGATCGGCGATGCGGAGGATCGTCGCGTGGCGCTCGACGGCCGCGTCGTGGTTGCCTTGGGCGAGTTGGTGGCGCGCATCGGCGGCGAGCACGCGGACGGCGGCGCGGGTGGGGCCGAGGTGGTTGAGCAGGGCCGCGGGGCCCTGGTCACGCTCGATGCCCCAGTCGCAGGTCGGCCGGGTGGACGCGCGAATGATGCCTTCGATCAGCGGGGCGTTGTCGTCGAGGGCCTTGGCGAGCGTGTCGTTGGGTTGAGCGCCGGGGCGCGCGACCGGGTCGTTGAAGTCGAAGTCGCGGGCGAGGCCGGGCAGGTCGGTGTCGGCGAGAAGGGCGAAGTAGCGGTTGTAGAGGAGCGCGGCGTTGTCGACACCGGCCTCTGCGGTGTAGGCGGCGGTGTGGGCGGCGAGTGTGGCGAGGTGGACCGCCGGCGTGAGGGGCTGGCCCTCTCGCACTTCGATCACCGGCCGAGCCTGCTGGGTGGCGAGGGCGGTGCTTGCGGCGGCGAGCGTGGCGGCGAGGGCGAGGATGGCGGGGGTTCGCGGGTGTGCTTGGCGGTGCATTGGGGGCTCCTGGGGGAGGATTGCGTGAGGACTGTCATGGAGACTGACACCGCGGAGCGGGGGGCGTTCGGGGCGCGTGGGAACATTTTCTGACAGGATGGCGTTTGGACTCTCCCACGAGGGACGACGAGGCTGCGAACACATCGTGGCGATGGAGGTGCGTGATGGCAGGTGATGGCGAATGGATGCCGCTGGAGCGGTATGAGCCCGAGGGCGGGGCGGCGGCTGGGGCTCGGCGGTTCTATGACATCATGCGGCGTCGGCGGACGGTGCGGATGTTCTCGGATCGGGCGGTGCCGAGGGCGGTGATCGAGGATGTCATGCGGGCGGGGGGCACGGCGCCGAGCGGGGCGCACAAGCAGCCCTGGCGGTTTGTCGCGGTGGGCGACCCGGC
>CAYQAD010000067.1:0-10615 GCA_964415125.1 uncultured Phycisphaeraceae bacterium
GCCTTCGCGGTCTCGCGCTCGGCCTCGCTCAGCGTGCCATCGCCGTCGGCGTCGAACCGCTTGAGCATCTGCTCGCGGCTGGGCCGCTCGGGGCCGCGCTGGCCGAAGCCTCGCTCGCCCCCGCGGCCTCGCTCGGCACCGCGGCGACGCTCGCCCCGCTCCCGGCCTTCGCCCCGCTCGCCCCGCGGGCCGTCGATGAGGCGCATGTCCTCAGCCGCAGGCCGCGTCTCGGTGGTGCTCGGGCCGCCGAGCTGGGCGTGGGCGGTGCCGGCGAAGGAGAGCAGTGCCGCCAGCGTGAGGCCGGCCTTGAGATGATTCGTGCGTGCTGGGATGCGTGCCATGGTGTGGTCCTTTCCACGAGCGTGGTCGTCGAGTGTGCGTTTTCTATTCGGCCCGTGCAAGAGAGGTCCGGGCTTCGGGCGAACGATGCCGCCGGGTGCTCCAACGCCGCCGCTTCCGGGGCATTGCACACCGCCGAGGCCCTCTGGCGAGGGTTACCATCGCGTCATGACCACCCCAGCCCCTTCGTCCGGCACATCTATCCGTCGTATTGGCGTCCTGACAGGCGGCGGCGACTGCCCCGGGCTCAACGCTGTCATCCGAGCCGTCACGAAAGACGCGATCTCCCACGGCGTCTCGGTCGTCGGTATCGAGGACGGCTTCGCGGGCCTGCTCGAGCGCCGAACCCGCCCGCTCTCCACCGACGATGTCTCGGGCATCCTCACCACGGGCGGCACGATTCTCGGCTCGTCCAACAAGGCCGATCCGGCCGCCCACGTCATCGGCCGCGACGCCGAGGGCAAGCCCATCCACGAGAACCGCATCGGCGACTGCGTTGCCTACGTCAACGAGCTCGGCATCGACGCGCTGGTCGTCATCGGCGGCGACGGCACCATGACCGTCGCCAGCCAGTTCGTCGAGGCTGGCGTGCCCTGCGTCGGCGTGCCCAAGACCATCGACAACGACCTGCACGGCACGGACCTGACATTCGGCTTCCAGACCGCCGTGGGCATCGCGACCGAGGCGATCGATCGCGTGCACACCACCGCGGCGAGCCACCACCGCGTCATGGTCGTCGAGGTGATGGGCCGAAACGCCGGCTGGCTCGCGCTGCACGCGGGCGTCGCGTCGGGCTCGGATGTCATCCTCATCCCCGAGATGCCCTTCACCGTCGACAAGGTCTGCGAGGCGATCACGCGTCGCCTCGCCGCCGGCCGCAAGTACAGCGTCATCTGCTGCTCCGAGGGCGCTGCCCCGCTCGGCGGCGAGCAGATCGTTGATCGCATCGACGACACCTCCCCCGACCCCATCCGTCTGGGCGGCGTTGGCAAATGGGTCGCCGATCGCGTGCAGGACAAGCTGGGCATCGACTCGCGGCATGTGGTTCTTGGGCACGTCCAGCGGGGCGGCACGCCCGCCGCGACCGATCGCGTGCTCGCGACGCTCTTCGGCGACCACGCGATCGAGATGCTCAAGGCGGGCATCACGAATCGCTTGGTGGTCATGCAGCAGGGGCGCGTGACCGACGCGCCCCTGTCGGAAGCGGCAGGCAAGCAGCGGCTGGTGCCCGCCGACCACCCGCTCGTCGCCGCGGCCCGCAGCGTCAACACGAGCTTCGGCGTGCTCTAAGCAGCAAACGATCTAGAAGGGCGCGCCGCCCGTGTCGTCCGCATCGAAGTCGCCCATGTCATCGCGTGTCGGCCCGCCGCCGTCGCGATGGTTGGCAATCGGCCCAGTCGCCTCGCGTCCGCCGAAGCTGCTGCCACCGGGTGGGCCCATGCCGGTGCCTGCTGGTGGCGGTGCCGAGGCGCCGCCGCCGTCGTATTCGTCGTATCCGCCGTCGCGGTCGCCCGCGTAGTTCTTGAAGCGTGTCGAGGCGCTCGACCAGCTGAGCTTGACCACGCCCGTCGGGCCGTTGCGCTGCTTGGCGATGATGAGCTCGGCGACGCCGACCTTGTCGGGGTTGGCGTCCTTCCAGTCTGGGTTGTTGACGTGGTAGTACTCCTCGCGGTGGAGGAGCATGATCACGTCGGCGTCCTGCTCGATCGAGCCCGACGCGCGGAGGTCGCTCATGCGCGGGCGGTTGCCCTCACGCTGCTCGGTGCCGCGGTTGAGCTGGCTGAGGCAGATGATCGGCACGTTAAGCTCGCGGGCGAGCGCCTTGATGCCGCGGCTGATCGCCGAGACCTCTACCTGCCGGCTCTCGCGGGCCTGGCTCGGGCTGGTCAGCAGCTGGAGGTAGTCGATGATGATGCACTTCACGCCGTGCATCGCCGCCATGCGCCGCGCGCGGGCGCGCAGTCCCATGACGGTCAGGCCGGGCGTGTCGTCGACGTAGATCGGCGCATCGCCCAGCATGCCGCACTTCTGCACGAGCGACGCGAACTCGCCGTGCTCGAACCGCTTGCCGCTGCGGAAGATCGCCATATCAACGCCCGCGTACGCGCTGAGCATGCGCTGCGTGACGGCCTCCCGGCTCATCTCGAGGCTGAACACACCGATCGGCACGGGAGAGCCCTTGCCGTGCTCGTTGGGCCCGTGCCCACCCATCGCGATCTGCTCGGCGAGGTTCAGCGCCAGCGCCGTCTTTCCCATCGAGGGGCGCGCCGCGACGATCAGCAGCTCGCCGCGCTGGAGCCCCTTGAGCATGTCGTCGAGGTCGACGAAGCCCGTCGGCACGCCGCTGATGCCCTCGCCCTCCATCTTCTCGAGCCGCTCGAGCTCGGCGTTGAGCAGGTCGGCGAGGTTCGAGGCGTCCGAGCTCTCGGTCTCCTGGGCGATCTCGAAGACGGCCGTCTCGGCGCGGTCGATGATCTCGCGCGTCTGCTCGCCCAGGCTGCCCGAGGTGTAGGCGTCGGCGAGGATCTGCCCGGCCGCCTCGATCAGCCGGCGCAGCTTGTGCTTGTTCTCCACGATCCCCGCGTAGTACGGCGCGTTGGCCGACGAGGGCACGCTCGATGCCAGCTCGTCGAGATAGTCCACGCCACCGATGCGCTCGAGCACGTCCCACCCGCGCAGCGTGTCCATGAGCTGCACGAGGTCGCCGCTGTTGTGCTTGTCGTAGAGCTCGACGAGCGCCTTGAAAATCAGCCCGTGCTTCTCGGCGTAGAACTGCTCGGCCTTGCTGACCTTGCCCAGCACCTCGCCCACGACCGACGGATCGAGAATGATCGACCCGAGCAGCGCCATCTCGGCCTCGACCGAGTGCGGCGGGTCGCGGTCAAAGAGCTTGCTCGCGTCGATCGTCGGCCCGCGACGATCCCCCTTGCCACGCCCGGGCTTCGGCTCGGCTTGTGTTGCGTCCATGCTCGTCATCCCAGCATCATTCCCGCTTCCCGCGGGCGGTCGACAGACCCACGCGCTTGTCCACGCCGAGCCGTGCCCGTCCACCATGACCGACACGTTCTCCCCACCAACCCGGCTGCGGATCCACTCTACGATTTGCCCATGCCCGATCCAGCCTCCGTCTACACCACCGGCGAGACCCTGCCCGACCCGCTGCCCGCCGACCCCATGCCCCTCGCCAACGCCTGGCTCGACGAGGCCTGGTCGCGCAAGGACCAGCCCAACCCCAACGCGATGACCATCGCCACCGCCGACGCCGAGGGCAGGCCCTCCGCCCGCATCGTGCTGTGCAAGGCGTTCCACCCCGATCCGGGCTTTGTCGTCTTCTACACCAACTATCGCGGCAAGAAGGGGCGGGACCTGACCGCCAACCCCCACGCCGCGGCCGTCTTCCACTGGGACCACACCGACCGCCAGCTCAGGCTGGAAGGCCCGATCGTGCCATCGCCGGCCGAGGAGTCCGACGCGTACTACGCCAGCCGGGCCCTGGAAAGCCGCATCGGCGCGTGGGCGAGCGACCAGTCCGAGCCGATCGAGAGCCGGGACGACCTGCTCGCGAAGGTCGGCCTGACCGCGATGAACCTGGGTGTGGCGATCGAGGACATCGAGTCGGGCACAACAGCTGCCGAGATCAAAAGGCCGCCACATTGGGGTGGTTTTCGGCTCTGGCCGACCCGCGTCGAGCTCTGGTGCGGCGGGACGGGCCGGGTCCACGACCGGGCCGAGTGGCGCCGCAAGCTGATGCCCGCGCCCGACGCCGGCGTCTTCACCGCCTCGGCGTGGACCGCGACCCGAATCCAGCCCTAACTCGTCCGGACGCGTTGTCCTCGTTGGGGCAGCCGCAGCGATTCGTGGGCACCTGTCCCCCCCAGCTGGATCGCCCCCCACAGCGAGCCGATAGATGGGCCGCTGCGCTGCCGCGGCTTGAGGCTGTCCATGCACCAACCCCGCTCGCAACTTGCCGCCGGCCAGCTCGAGGCGTTGCACGAGCAGCTCGCGGTGAAGCTCGACCGCGTGGGCATCGAGACCCAGCCCGAGGTGGCCGCACGGCTGATCGACCTCTCGAGCGATCCCGACGCGGGCATGGCCGACTTCGCCGACGCGGTCCGCAACGACGTGGCGATCACGGGTCGGCTGCTGAAGCTCGTCAACTCCGCCGCGTACGCCCAGCGCGAGCCCGTCACGCGCGTCGACCGCGCGTGCGTGCTGCTCGGTCTCCAACGGCTTCGCGCCGTGGCGCTGGGCTTCTACCTCGCCCGCGGCGCCGCGACCGACAGCACCCAGAAGCTCTCCCGCGAGGTGTGGGGCCAGTCCGTGTTCCGCGCGTGCCTCTGCTTCGAGCTGGCCAACCGCGAGCGGCCGGCGATTGCCGCCGAGGCGTTCATCATCGGGCTGATGCTCGACGCGGGCATGCCGCTGATGCAGCACCTGCTCGGCGAGCCCTTCGAGGCGCTCTACCGCGAATGCCCCCAGCCGGCGGCCTTCGCCCGGCGTGAGGCCGACGAGTTCCCGTTCACCCACATCGATGTCATCACGGTGCTCGCGCGCCGTTGGCGGCTGCCCGAGACGCTCGCCAAGCCCTTGGCGTGGCACCACATCCGCCCCAGCGCGAGCAACCGCCGCGACCCGCTCTCGACGCTGCACCGCATCGCGTACTTCGCGGGCACGATCGCGATCGATCCGACCGCCAAGACCCCCGCCGGGGCCGCCCCGATGCCCGCGACCGCCGAAACAGTGCTGTCGATGCACCGCGACTCGCTGGTCGACATCACATCCGCCGCGACGACCCAGTACTCGGCATCGATGGCGATCTTCGAGGAGATCGCCGACGCCGTGGCCAACCCGGCCGAGCTCGCGGAACGCGCCCAGCGCCAGCTCATCGACGCGATGGACGAGGCGATCGCGCTGGACCCCGAGGAAGATCGCCCCGGCACGCAGCACTTCTGCATCGCCGATCGCCGCATCGAGGTCGAGACGGTTCGGGCGGGCGTGCTCGTGGCGTACCTCTGCGACGAGAACGGCGAGCGCATCTGCTCGGCGACGTTCGACCTCGTCGGCGTGACCGCCAAGCGCATCGCCTACGCCCTCGGGCTCGATGGGCCGAGCGACGACGAGGCCGCCGACTTCGACAGCTACTTCAAGCGTGCCGCCGCCTAGCGATGCGTGTGGGTCTCCGCGCGTGCGTCAGCTCGACACGGCCGAGCCGCGCCTGGTCCGCGTGTGCCGCCGGACCATCCGCAGCAGCCTGATGGGCCCCGTCGGCCGAACGCCCGTGCGCTGCCGCCACGCGCCCAGCGCGCACGCGGCCCGCCACTGCGCCGCCACCACGCCCCACGCCCATCGCGCGTTGGTCCTGGGGTCGTAGATGCTCACGCTCTCGGCGGTCGTGCCGTTGAGCTCGAGCACGCCCTCGATGTGCCCTCGCGCGAGCTGCTCGCCGCTCTGGCAGCGAAGGTCGAGCCGGACGACGTCCAGCCCGCCGCCGTGCTCGCCCGAGAAGCCCAGCATGAGCCGGTCCATCGCGGCGCTCAGATCGGGCGTGATGAGCTCGGGCGCGTCATAGAAGGCGGCGCCCTGGCAATGGTTGCCCGCGTGCCCAAGGGTCACGCGCTCGACGACGCCGGGCACCCGCCGCATCCCGGCCGGGCCGAAGCGCTCGGCGAAGACGTGTTCTTGCATGCGAAGCCTGCGGTCGCGCGCGATGAGCGCACGAAGCGTCGCCGTGCCATCGCCCACGACGTGCTGCGAGGCCTTCCGCGTGACGCTGACCACGCGTCCGCGGTCCATGCCGTCGCCGCGCTCGTCGAGCGAGCGGATCCACATCACCGCGAACTCGGCCGGCCCGGGGTGGTACCGCTGGAGCATGAGGTCGACCTCCATCGAGTCGACCGCCCGGCGGAGCGCCGCTTCGTCGTCGCACCGCGTCACGCCGAAGCCCTTCTGGCCGCGGTCGGGCTTCGCGATGATGGGGTAGCCGCCGAGCTCCGGTTGTGTTCGCACCGCCTCGGCCGCGGCGGTGGCGCGGTCGGCCGCGTGGGCCTCGATCAGCACCCAGGGCAGCATGGCCGACGCCAGCTCGCCGCGGAAGCCGCGCAGGATCGCCGCCTTCGATTCGTCGATGAATCCGCCCGCGTTGCCGATGCCCGGGTTGGCGCAGGTGAACACGCACGGGTGCCGATACCGGATCGCGTCGACGGTCAGCCAGTACCAGAGCGGCAGGTAGATCGCCCACGAGGGCCACCACTCGTGGCTGGCGAGGCGGGCTGGGAGCAGCCGCAGCGACCGCCGGCCGGAGCGCGTGAAGAGTCGTGGCGTTGCCGCGAACAGCACCGCAGCGACAACGCCCGCCGCGATCAGCCCCACCGCGCCGCCGCCGAGCCCATCGAAGGTCCACACCGCGACGCTGCCGCACACGAGCGTGGCGATCGCCATGCGGCCGAGCGTGCCCAGCACCAGCTTCGCACTATCGAGCGCCCCGCGCCGCCCGCCAGCCGGCCGATCGCGCACCGCCCGTCCGATCACGACCGCGACAAACGCGACGCCGAAGTCCACCCACATCACCGCACGCATCAGCCCCGAGCCGAGCATCGCCAGCCCCGGCGCCACAGCGGCGACCAGCGCAATCGCCGCACCCTTTACAAACCACGGCAGCCCGATCCACGCGTCTCGCGCGTCGGCGAGCGGGCCCGCGGGCCTCGGCACGCGCCATTCCGAGCCGAGCTGCGCCGCAACGCCGGTCGTGTCGTGCCGGGCGATGAACCCGCCGACGAGCTCGGCCGACTCGTCCGCCTGGCGGAACGGCAGGAAATGGTTCGCGTCGAGCATCAACAGGCGACTGTTGCTCGGCATCAGCCCGTGGTGCCGAACCGCGCCGTGCCAGGGCGAGAGGATGTCGTGCCGACCGTGCACGATCAGCACGGGCACCTCGAGCCGGCGCATGATCTCGGCCATCGGGCGCAGGTCGGCGGTGAGGAAGTTCTCGATCCAGTTCTGCCGCATCCAGCGTGGGCCCGCGAGTCCGAAGTGCGGCAGCGCCTCGACGCCCGCCACCATCGCCGCCCAGCCGAGCCCGTAGCGCACGCGCTCGAACGCGAAGGACCCCGACCCCTCGCTCTCCTGCGCGCCGACCGAGCCGAGCATCGTGATCGTCGCGACGCGATCGGGCGACGCCTCGGCCATGCGCAGCGCCACCGCGCCGCCCATCGACCAGCCGAGGGTGTGTGTGCGCTGGATACCGAGCGCATCCAGCATCTCCAGCAGCATCAGGCCGTGCCCGCGCGGCGAGACGTCGGGCGCCTTCACGCTCGAGGCGCCAAAGCCCGGCAGGTCGACCGCGATCACGCGCCGGCCGTCGGCCGCGAGGATCGGGCCCATCCGCGCAAAGCCCGTCCAGTCGCCGGGCGAGCCGTGGATCAGCAGCAGCGGGGGGCGCGGGTCGGCCGTGTCGCCCCACTCGACGCGCGCGATGTCGACCGCCTCGCCCTCATGCCGGATCGTCGTGACCACCTGCGACGGGCCCGGCTCGGGCTGCGCGTCGATCCCGGTGAGGTGCCGAACGAGCAGCGACAACGCCATGAGCGTGGCGTAGGCCCCGGCAGCGATCGCCACGCGTCGTCCGCGGTGTTGTCGTGTGGTGGTTGTCACCCGCGTGCGCCCCGCTGCGTGCCCCGCCCGGGCGGTCATGCCCCGACGGTGACGTCAACATACCGGCGCTTGCGAATATTCGGCGAGCCGAGCTGCCCGCACGCGCCCATCATGTCCCGGCCCTTGGTCTGGCGACGTTTGACGAACAGCCCGCGATCGAGCAGGGCCGCGATGAAGACCTCGACCTGCTCTTCGCTCGGCGCGGGCCAGGGTGAGTCGCGGCGCGGGTTGTAGGGAATGACGTTCACCACGCACCCGGGCGTGCCAGCGGTGGGGTGGAAGTGCAGGGGCTTGAGATACTCGGCGAGCTCGTCGGCGTGCCCGGGCAGGTCGTTCACGCCCGGGATCAGCACGTACTCGATGCAGAGCTTGCTGCTCGACCTGCGCGGGAAGGCGAGCAGCGCCTCGCGCAGCTCCGCCATGGGCATGCCCTTGTTGATCGGCATGATCGAGCTGCGGACCTCGTCGTTGGGGGCGTTCAGACTCACCGCGAGCCCGAGGCGTTGCAAGCCCCGCTGGCGAACGAAGTCGCCCAAACCAATCAGCGCGTCGATGCGCCCGACGGTCGACACGGTGATCCGGCTCGAGGCCTGGGCGGGCCCGTTGTGGTCGGTCAGCACGCGGATCGCCTGCTGCACCGACCCGAGGTTGTCCAAGGGCTCGCCCATGCCCATGAAGACGATGTTGCGGATCTCGCGCCCCAGCACGTGCCGGGCGGCGAACCACTGGCCGACGATCTCGGAGGGGGTGAGCGAGCGGACCAGGCCCATCTGCGCCGTCTCGCAAAACCCGCACCCCATCGCGCAGCCGACCTGGCTCGACACGCACAGCGTGTAGGTCAGCCGCTTCTTTCGCCCGATCATCGGGATGACGACGCTCTCGATGTCCAGATGCTCGACGCGAGCGTCGCGCGCCAGTGGCCCATCGCTCGGGCGATCGACGCGTGTGACGATCTTGATGACCTCGCCCTCGTTGCTCTCGCTGCGCAGCTCCTTCACGATCGGCGCGGTCGGCACGGTGAAAGCGGCGTGCGACGTCACGCCCTCGCGGTAGAGCGCGCGGTAGGCGTTGCGGGCATGGAAGTCGCTGAGCACGCCGGATGCGACGCAGCCGGCCGCGAACTCGTCGCACGTCACGCCGAGCGGGTTCGGGATGCCCTCGGGCAGGGCGTCGTCGGGCACGGTTTGTTTCGAGAAACTGGGCACGGGCGGATGGTACGCCGCCGCCGCGACGCGCCGAAGCGCAGCGGCGCTCAGCCGGTACCGGGCGTGACCGGCGCCCCCAACTCGGGCCGAACAAGGTCCATCGGCGTGCCGGGCCGACGGATCAGCCGGCACGTATCGCCCGAGACCATGACCTCGGCCGGAAGCGGGTGCTCGTTGTACGTCATCGCCATGGACCTGCCGTACGCCCCGGCCGAGTAGATCGCGAGCACGTCGCCCGCGCGCACCTCGGGCAGTGGCCGATCCTTCGCAAGAAAGTCGCCTGTCTCGCAGAGCGGGCCCACCACGTCGGCCTTGCTCAGGCCCGGCAGCTCGGGCGACTCGGACCGCTCGCGGGGCACCTGCGACGCGTCGCACGCGATGGGCCACGCGAAGTGGAACGCGCGGTACAGCGACGGCCGAACCAGCGCGTTCATCCCCGCGTCGCAGATCAGGAACCGCTTGCCCACGCCCGTGCCGAGCGTGTTCTGCTTGACGTACTGCACGCGCGTGAGCAGCACGCCCGCGTTGGCCATGATCGTCCGCCCGGGCTCGAGCCCGATGCGAAGGCCGTTGCGGGCTCGGGGCTCGAGCATCGGCACGAGCACCCGCGCGTAGTCGCGTGCCCACGGGCTCTTTCCCGTCTCGTAGTCGGCGCCGAACCCACCGCCCAGGTTCAGGTGCGTGACGCGATGCCCCCGGCCGGCGAGCCCGTCGATCACGCCCAGCACCACCTCGATGCCCTGCGCGTAGGGCTCGACCTCGTAGATCGGCGACCCCAGGTGCACGTGCAGCCCCTCGAGCGTGACCGACGGCAACTCCGCGGCACGCGCGAAGAACGCCTCGGCCCGCTCGGCAGGAACGCCGAACTTGTTCTCCGTCAGCCCGGTCGTGGTGTACTCGTGCGTCCGCGCGTCGACGTTGGGATTCACGCGTAGCGCCGCCCGCGCCACAACGCCGACCTCGGCCGCGATGGCTGCGAGCCGCTCGAGCTCGCCCTCGCTCTCGATGTTGAAGCGCCCCACCGGGCCGCGCCCGGCGGGGTCTGGAATGCCCGGCTCGTCCGCGCCCGCGAAGGGGCTGTGGCGACCGTCGAGCGCCGCGCGGATCTCGCGCTCGGTCTTGCCCACGCCGGCGAACACGACCCGGTCCATCGGGCACCCGGCCAGCCACGCCCGCTCGAGCTCGCCGCCCGAGACCACGTCGACGCCCAAGCCCTGCGCGACGATCAGCCGGAGCACCTCGAGCGACGGGTTGGCTTTGGCGGCGTAGTGCACGCTCGGCGCGAGCGGGGCGAACGCCTCGACGAACCGCTGGGCGTGGTCGATGATCGTGCGCTCGGAATAGACGTACAGCGGCGTGCCGACCTCGCGGGCGAGCTCGCTCAGATCGACACCCTCGCAGCGAAGCCTCGCGGTCGATGC
>CAYQAD010000068.1:0-10496 GCA_964415125.1 uncultured Phycisphaeraceae bacterium
AGCGGACGATGTCGATCTTCTCGCCGTTGAGCTCGTCGACGATGTTCTTGATGCGCGAGCCACGCACGCCGACGCAGGCGCCGACCGCGTCGACCTTCGAGTCGATGGAGGCGACCGCGATCTTCGTGCGATGTCCCGCCTCACGCGCCATCGCCTTGACCTCGATGATCCGCTCGGCCACCTCGGGCACCTCGACCTCGAAGAGCCGCTTGATGAAGTCGGGGTGTCCGCGCGAGATGACGATCTTCACCTGCGAGCCCTGCTCGCGAACGTCGAGAATCAGGCAGCGAACCCGGTCGCCAGCCTCGAACTGCTCACCCGGGATCGACTCGCTCCGGGGCATGAACGCCTCGGCCCGATCGATCGAGACGACCAGCGCCCCGCCCTCGTACCGCTGCGCGACAGCCGTGACGATCTCGCCGATCCGCTTGGAGTACTCGCCCAGGATGCTGTTGCGCTCGTCCTCGCGGAACCGCTGGATCATCACCTGCTTGAAGGTCTGGGCGGCGATGCGTCCGAGCTCCGCGGGGGAGAGGTCCATCTCCTCGCCGTGGCGCGTCATCGACATCTCGCCGGTGAGCCGATCGATATGGCACGCGAACTCTTCGGTGTCGAGTGTCTGGTAGTGCTTGCGGGCCGCGGTGACCATGGCGGTCTCGAGATCCTCGATGAGGAGATCGCGGTCGACGTTGCGGTCGCGGGCGATGGACTCGATGATCCGCAGCATTTCGGTGTTGTTCACGTGTCGCTCCAAGGGCTCTTCGGGATGTCGCCAGCCGATCGCGCGAGGGACGCTCGCCGCGGGGCTGACATCAGGTTGTCGGCGGCGACCTGCGTCGCACGCCCGGGATGTCGTTCCACGCTGCCTAGGCACCAAGCCGGCAGCAGCTACCAAAAAACTCGGGCCACGAGCGCCCAACCAAGGGAGCAATCGTGGCCCACAGGCCGACTCGGATCACCGGATGATGACCCGTGCCGCATCGAACTCGTCGGTACCGTCAGCCCATCGACCGCCTCCCAAGGCTGCGGAATCCCCGCAGACCATCGAGATGGACAAGCCGGTCAGCCGACATGGTTCAGACGTTGGTTCATGGCACCAAAGCTCCGCCGGGCACCATGCCCGGTCCATATCTGACAGCGGAACAATAGACGGGCCGCGGAAGACCGGTCAATATCCGGACATGCCGCGGCGAAAGTCGCGTCGTATTTTCCGAGAGGCCGGTGTTGCGCGGCTTTAGGAAGTCCGTCAGACCCGCTCGCCCTTCTGCACCGCCCGGACGATCCGCAGCGCCCGCTTGCCGCGGTGCTGCCCGAGCTCGGCCAGGAATTTCTTCTCACCCTCGATCCGGGCGACCACGGGCGTGCTCGCCCGCTTCTCGGTGACGATCACGTCCCCGGGACGCATCTCCAGCAGGTCTCGCACCGTGATCGTCGTCTCGGCGAGCAGGCCCGTCACGCCCAGCGGGGCACGGTCCAGCCCGCGGACCACGCGGTCGGCGATCTCGGGCGTCCGCGTCTGCTTCGACTGGCTGAACCACGACTGGGCGCTGAGCACGTCCATCACCGGCTCGATCACCGCGTACGGGATGCACAGGTTCATCGTGCCCGCCCGGTTGGACATCTTCAGCTCGAAGCCGATGACCACGACCACCTCGTTGGGCGGGACAATCTGCACCAGCTGCGGGTTCGACTCGCTCGAGGCGATCCTGAAAGACATCTCCTTGATGCCCGCCCACGCCTCGGACAGGGCCGCCAGCCCGCGGTTGGTCACGTTCCCGATCAGCCGCGTCTCGATGCCCGTCATCGGCCGCTGGGGAATGAACAGGTCCTGCGTTGTCCCGCCCAGCAACCGGTCGATGATCGGGTAGATGATCAGCGGCGAGATCTCGAGGCAGATCTGCCCGTCCAGGGCGTCGGTCTCGATCAGGTTGAAGCTCGTCGGGTTGGGCAGCCCGGAGATGAACTCCGAGTAGGTCATCTGCTCGCAGGTCGCGACCTTGACCTCCACGATCGTCCGCAGGAAGCCCGATAGCGACGCGCCGAAGTTCCGGGCGAACGCCTCGTGCAGCGTCTGCAGGGCCCGCATCTGGTCCTTCGAGACGCGCTCGGGCCGCTTGAAGTCGTAGGGGCGGACCTCGACGCCCTCGAGGTCCCGGCGGTGCCGGGTAAAGATCCGCCCCGCAGAGTGCTCTTCCTCATCGTCCCCCGACTCGACCGCAGCGAGCAAGGCGTCGACTTCGGATTGATCGAGCACGTCCACGGGCGATCCGCCTCCAGCAGCCCGGCCGACCCGTCAAGACCACGCGAACACCGCGCGGCCTCGCAGCCGACCCAGACACGTCCGGATATCGGCTGGCGCGGGCCCCGCCCTTGACCATCAACACCACCTTCGCCCACCGCCAGCATCCGCTGACTTTGCCCGCCACGTCTGCCTGCCCCGCCGACCCGCCGATCAGGCCAAACCTGCGCGTCCGGGTCCGGCCGGCCGGCCCACCCCGATCGCGTTACGGCGTCGGTACCCCACCGGAGGAACACCCACGCCCGATTTCGCATTCAATACCCCCATGAAGACCTCCCGCCTGCACGCCCTCGCCGCCGCACTGATCGCGCTCGTGCTGCCGATCGCCGCCCCCGGCTTCTCCCAGGCCCACGCCCAGTTCGGCGGCGGGGCCGAC
Organism: uncultured Phycisphaeraceae bacterium; assembly: GCA_964415125.1. Taxonomy (GTDB): domain Bacteria; phylum Planctomycetota; class Phycisphaerae; order Phycisphaerales; family UBA1924; genus CAYQAD01. The sequence continues at coordinate 2,676 of CAYQAD010000068.1, forward strand.
CCCGAGGTCACCCTCCGCGTCGTGCCCCAGCAGTCGGTCGTCAGCCCGGGCGGGCAGCTCGCGATCGCCGTCGTGCTCGACCACAAGCCCGGCTGGCACTCGCACACCAACGACCCGGTGATCCCGCCCGAGATGGGCGATTTCACCGCCATCGCCACCGAGGTCGAGGTCACCGAGATCAGCGGCGCCCGGGCCGGCACGATCCAGTGGCCCGAGGTCCACGAGGTGCCCGTCGACTTCGCCTTCACGGGCAACCCCGTGATGTACGGCGTCTTCGACGGCCTCGCGATCATCTACCTCCCGCTCATGGTCGACGATGACTTCGAAGCGGGCGCCGCCCGCGAGGTCAACATCACCCTCTCCCTCGCCTACCAGGCGTGCGACGACACCATGTGCCTCGCGCCCGAGTTCCTTACCGAGCGCATCACCCTGCCCGTGGTCTCGCTCGAGGACGCGGCCGCCGCCGATCAGCCCGATCACGGCGAGATCTTCGCGGGCTTCGACGCCACCACCTTCGGCAACCCCGACGATTGGAACGGCCTGTCGATCGCGGGCGCCGGCGACGCGACCGAGAGCAAGTCCACCGGCGCGATCATCGTCACCATCCTGCTCGCCGCGGTGGGGGGGCTGGTGCTCAACCTCACGCCCTGCGTGCTGCCCATCATCCCCATCAAGATCCTCACCATCTCGAGCCACGCCGGCTCGCCCGAGCGAAGCCTCGTGCTCGGGCTCGCGATGGCGGTCGGCGTCGTCGCCTTCTGGGCCGGGCTCGGCGTGCTCGCCTCGAGCGTGACCGCGTTTGCCGACCCCTCCCGCGTTTTCGGCATCTGGTGGTTCACGCTCGGCATCGGGCTGCTGATCGGCGCGATGGGCGTGGGCATCATGGGCGCGTTCAACATCACCCTGCCTCAGAAGGTCTACGCGGTGAACCCCAAGGCCGACTCGCTCGGCGGCTCGTTTCTCTTTGGCGTGATGACCGCGGTGCTCGGCTTGCCCTGCTTCGGATTCGTCGCGGGCGCGCTGCTCGCGGGCTCGGCGACGCTGCCGGGCTGGGTCATCCTGACGATCTTCACCTCGCTCGGTGTCGGCATGGCGCTGCCGTATCTCGTGCTGTCGGCCAACCCGAAGTGGGTCGACCGCCTCCCGCGCACCGGCCCGGGCAGCGAGCTGGTCAAGCAGGTCATGGGCCTGCTGCTGCTCGGCGCGGGCGCGTACTTCGCCGGCGCGGGCATCCAGGCCTGGCTCGGCGCTCGCCCGGGACTCGCCGCCGACCTGCCCTGGTGGTCGAAGGTCGTCCACTGGTGGGCGGTCGCGTTCTTCGCCGGCGCCGCCGGTTTGTGGCTGATGGTCCGCACAGTCGGCATCACCAAGAAGGTCCGGTACCGTGCGCTCATGTCCGTGCTCGCGATCGTGATCGCGGGCGGCGGTGTCTTCGCGGCTCGCAATCAGACCGCCGCGGCTGCGGACAACTTCTGGGTGTCCTACTCCTCCGAAGCGTTCGCCGAGGTCACCGGCGCAGGGCGCGTTGTGGTGCTCGACTTCACCGCCGACTGGTGCCTGAACTGCAAGGCCCTCGAGGCCGCAGTGCTCAACCGCGAGCCGGTCAAGGGCATGCTGCTCAGCGAGGGCGTCGTGCCCATGAAGGCCGACCTGACCAGCACGAGCGCACCCGGCTGGGACACGCTCCGCGAGCTCGGCCGGACGGGCATTCCGACGCTCGCGATCTTCGGCCCCGGCCTGGACGAGCCCTGGATCGCCAACGCGTACACCAGCGAGAGCGTGTCGGCGGCGATCGAGCAGGCCCGGGGCACCCCGATCGCCCGGCGATAGTCCCGTGGGATGCGGTCGCGAGTCCCACGGCCGTCCAGACTTGCCCGCCCGCCTCGCATTGACGATTCGGCGATATTGACCAGCCGAGGGCCGACGCCTATTTTTGCTGTCCCAGACCCCGGCAACAGCCGATCTGGGACCCACACCTCGCGGGTGTAGCTCAGTGGTAGAGCGTCACGTTGCCAACGTGAATGTCGGCGGTTCGAATCCGCTCACCCGCTTCTCTGACCCGGCCGTCTTGCCCCGCAAGGCGGCCGGTTGTCGTTTTGCCTCCCGGTGCGCTGCCGCGCCGCCGGCTGCCCGCCCCGAGCCGCCGAGATGCTCGGCAAAGCGCCATGTTGACCCATGCTGCCAGACCGGAACTGCTTCGGCTTGGCGGGAATTGGCTGGCCTTGCCGTGAATACAGCGCTATCGTCGGCAGTTGAGATTGAGTCTCAACGAGCCGGCTGATAGAGTTCGGCATTCCGGAGGTTTAGATAATGAATACGCGTGTGTTTGTCGCGGCCGCAGCCGTTCTCGCCACCCCAGCCCTCGCCGCGCTCCCCCTCGCCCCCTCGTATGAGGCCTACTTCTACGCCGGCTCCGGCCCCCGCGTGAACGACCGCCTTATCGTCAACGACGCGCCGCTCGAGTCGGGGTTCCCCGGCTTCGGCATGATCCAGTTCGACCTCTCCAGCCTCACCGGCCCGGTCAGCGAGATCTACCTCAACGTCGAGAAGTACGACGGCGGCTTCTTCAACGGCTCCTCGGCCGAGGACCCCGTGCTGATCAACCTCTTCGCCTCCAGCCGCGACCTGACCACCGTCGTCGCCGACGACCCCAACGACCCGAGCCTCGAGGGCAACTACACCGACTGGGTCGCCAGCGAGATCGGCACCGAGGTGCTCGCCTCGACCGTCGTGGGCAACGACGGCCTGTACGCCTTCGACCTCTCCGACGCGGTCAACGCACTGCTCGCCCAGAACATCACCACCCTCGACCTGGTCTTCAAGGGCGAGCAGATCAACGACGACGGCTCGTTCAACAACCCCTACTTCGCGACCACCCTCAACGACGCCGGCCGACTCGCGCCCGAGCTCTCGAGCATCGCCGTGCCTGCGCCAGGCGCCCTGGCAATCGCGGGCCTCGCGGGCCTGATGGCAGTGGGGCGGCGTCGATGAAGCGCGTCGCATTGGTCGCCGCGTGTATCGGTTCCGCTGCGCTCGCCCAGCCGGGCACGTATTCGGCGTCGGCTGAAAAGGATGCGTGGACGTACCCGCCCGTGGGCTCGGGCTTCTCGCAGGCCGCGCCGGTCTTTGGCTCGCCCGTGGGCGTGCCGGCCGACCCGGATCGCCTCGGGTACTACTACGTCGCGTTCGACCTGAACGCGCAGCTCGATCTGCTCCAGGGGCCCTACGACATCGCGTCGATCACGGTCACGGCATACATGCTCAACTCGTCGACCTTCAGCGCGACCAACGGCGCGTTCTACGACGACTCGTACGACTCGTTCATCACCTACGACGGCACGATCGCCGACACCGATCCGGGCCGACCGATCGAGCTCTACGCCGCGATGTACAACAACGGCCTGAGCGCCCTGACCTGGAATGAGTTCCTCACGCCCGTCTTCCAGAACGGCCTCTACAACGTCGAGCCGGTCGACATCGACCCGATCACGAAGATGCCCCGGTCCGTCCAGTCCAATGTGGACGACGGCTTCGACGCCACGCCGCTCGCCGTCGCAACAACCACCGACACCTACGTCGGCTCGGGCGCATCGGTGCGCATCGCCGACGGTGCCGAGTTGACCTTCACGCTCGACCTGACCGACGCGGACCTCCGCCAGTTGCTCGCCGACGAGCTCAACGCCGACGGCACACTGAGCTTCGCGATCTCATCGCTGCACGCGGCCGGGTTCATGGGCGAGGCGGCCGACGACATCTGGCCGAGGCTCGGCACGCGAGAGTCGTTCGGCCTGCCCGACCCCTCGATCGAGGTCGTGCTCTCGACCGGCCCCGTCGCCTGCTCCCCCGCGGATGTGACAACCTCCGGCACCGCCAACGGCGTGCCCGACCAGGTCGTCGACCTCTCGGACTTCTCCTTCTACCTCACCCTATGGGGCACCAGCGATGCCCGGGCCGACGTGACCACCACCGGCACGGCCAACGGCGTGCCCGATGGCTCGGTAGACCTCTCGGATTTCTCCTTCTACCTGACCCTCTGGTCAGCGGGGTGCCCATGAGGGCCGATAGTGGCGCGGGGTGCAACACGAGACGCCAAGTTCCAATAGTGGATAGGCTTGTCTGATTCGAATGGCGATGAACCAGCCGCGAATTGACTGTGGATCGACGATGTTTCGGGAAGCCGCCTTGCGGGCTCTTTCGGGGATCACCAGACCAATGCCCAAGACCATGCCAACCTCTCGCCGACGGGCCTTCACGCTGATCGAGCTGCTGGTGGTCATCGCGATCATCGCGCTGCTCATCGGCATTCTGCTGCCAGCCCTCGGCAAGGCGCGCCAGTCCGCCGCGACGGTGCAGGAACTCGCCGCGATGCGGACGCTTATGGTCGCGTACTTCGGCTATGCCGAGGACAACAACGACTACGTGCTGCCCGGCTTTGCCGATGCGAAGGGCCTTATCGACGATCGCGGCGAGCCGATCCCGGACGGCGCCGGCTTCGACGAGATCCGCAAGCGCTACCCCTGGCGCATCCTGCCCTGGCTCGACCATCAGATCGAGGGCTCGGTGCTCGTCGGCAAGCAGAGCGACTTCCTCGCACGCCGGGGTGATGTCTCGGACTTCGAGTTCTACTACGGCGTGAGCGTGTTCCCGAACTTCGGCTACAACACGCGGTTCATGGGTGGCGACCCGCGCGTGGCGCCCAAGGACTTCTTCAAGCCCACCCTGCGATGGTCGCAGCCCATGATGCCCTCGGAGATGATGGTCTTCGCCACCGCCAAGGGCGGCGGCGGCTTCGAGGAGCTCCAGAACGGCTACTTCTTCGTCGCGCCGCCGCTCACCGAGACGCACACCGAGGGTGTGCCCGCGGAAGCCAACGGCTTCCTCGACCCGCGTGCCGCCGGCAAGACCATGATCGCCCTGCTCGACGGGCACGTCCGCACCGAGGGCGACGCCGAGATGCGCGACATGCGCCTCTGGTCCGACCACGCCCGCCGAACCAACGACGCGAACTGGTTGCGCTAGCGCGACCCCGCACGCGACGCCTCCCACGCGGGGCGCGCCAACCATCACCACACAGGCACCATGACACACGACCGCTGCCCCGGGCTCGTCCGCGGCGGCACACCCGGGGACCACACACGATGACCACGATCGCCTCGCCAAGCCGACTGCTGACCAACACCGCGTGCCTGGGCCTGCTCGCCGGGGCCGCGATCGCCTGCCCCTTCCACCTCGACGTGGGCGAGGCCCAGCCGGGCCTGATCGCCTCGCTCTCCGATGCCGACATCCTCGCGGTGCTCGCCGAGCGCGAGCGCGGCTGGGAGGACGAGGCGTTCCTCGCCGACCATGTGCAGCTGACTTTCGCCGACGAGTTCTACAAGGCGGGCGAGGCGTACTTCTCGCCCGACTCGGACTGGATCATCTTCCAGGCCGTGCCCACGCCGCCCGAGGGCGAGGCGCCCAGCGAGCACTACGACATGTACGTCGCCCGCATCAACCGCGACAGCAGCGGGGCGGTCACGGGGCTCGGCGACTCGATCCTGCTCAGCGAGCCGGGCTCGGCCAACACCTGCGGCTGGTTCCACCCCACCGAGCCGGGCGTGGTGCTTTTCGGCTCGACGATCGTCCCGCCCGCGGGCGACGAGCGCCCCGGCTACTCCCGCGAGGGCTCGCGTTACACCTGGGCGTTCCCCACCGAGATGGAGATCGTGACGCGCACGGTCAAGGAGATCGTCGAGGCCGAGGTCCGCGATCCCGCGAAGCGTGCGGCGCTGCTCAGCCGGCCCGACCTGCACCGCGGCGTGCCGCTGTTTGACCGTGAGGGCTACGACGCCGAGGGCTCGTGGTCGCCCGACGGGCGCTCCATCCTCTACACCGCCGTCGACGCCGAGACCGGCGACGGCGACCTCTGGATCTACCACGTCGAGACCGGCGAGCGCATGCCCATCGTGACCGCGCCCGGCTACGACGGCGGCCCGTTCTTCTCCGCCGACGGCAAGTACATCACCTACCGCTCAGATCGCCGCGACGACAACCTGCTCCAGCTCTTCGTCGCCGAGCTCGACTTCGACAGCCGGGGCCTGCCCATCGGCATCAAGGCCGAGCACGCCCTCACCGACAACGGCGACGTGAACTGGTGCCCCTTCTGGCACCCCTCGGGCCGATACCTCGTCTATGCCACCAGCGCCGTGGGCCACCAGAACTACGAGGTCTTCGCGATCCCCTTCAACAAAGATCAGCCCGACCGCCAGCCCGAGCCCGTCCGCGTGACCCACGCGACCGGCTTCGACGGGCTGCCCGTCTTCAACGCCGACGGCTCGCACATGATGTGGACCGCCCAGCGCGGCGCCGATGAGATCAACGCCGGGCGTGCCTCGAGCCAGCTCTGGATCGGCCGCGTCGCGGCGTCCTCGCCCTTCAGCGCCGGCACGACCCGCTCGGAGCCGGCGATCCGTCCCGTGCCGGGCAGCGAGCCCGCAGCGCCCACGGCCGCCGCCCCGCCCAAGAACAACTTCCGCTTCGGCGTCAAGCCCGGCAACTACACCGACCCCGAGCCCGGCGTCGTCTGCGAGTACGTCAGCCGGGGCACCGCCGCCTTCTACGCCGGCATGCTCCCTGGCGACCGCATGATGACTTGGAACGGCACGACCATCCAGTCCGTCGGGCACTGGTCCGAGCTGCTCGGCCAGCACAAGGTCGGCGACGTGGTCAAGGTCGGCGTGCTCCGCGACGGCCAGATGCTCACCCTCCCCGTCGAGCTCACCGCCAACTGAACGCGCGGTCAACGCAGTTTCCCATGCCACGGGTTGTCCCACAGGGCAACCCGTGTTTTACGCGCTGTCTTCGTACGCGCGCACATCGCCCGCCGTATCCTCGCCCTCCCGTGACACCCGCGCTCGCACCAGCACGACGCATCCACCCCGCGCTCATCGCGCTGCTGCTGATCGCCGCGGCGATCTTCGCGGTGCGCGGGCCTGGCCGTGCGCTTGCCTCGGGAAACTCCGACCTCGCGATCGTCTACGCGAGCATCGCCTGCTGGGTCGACGGGCTCAATCCCTACGACGTCGTCGACGCCCAAGCGGTCTGGGAAGATCGCGGCGGCGGCGCACGCTTCGCCCCGCTCTCGCGCGACCCGGACCTGTTCCTCTATCCCCCGTCGACCTTCCCCGTGCTCGCGCCCGTCGGTGTGCTGCCGTGGCCCGTCGCCGCGATCACCTGGACGCTGACCAACACGCTCGCTGGCCTCATCTCGATCTGGGCGGTGGCGCGCGTGGTCGGCCTGCGGGGCAGTCCGCGCGCGGTCTTCGTCGCCGCGGCGCTGGCCTTCGCGCCGCTGCACACCGCGATCTTCACCGGGCAGACCATCCTGCCCGTGCTCGCGCTGATCGCCCTCGCCCACGCGATCCGCGTGCAGCCATCCGACGGCCGGGCGCTGCCCGCGTGGACACCGATCGCGGTCGGCGTGATGCTGGGCCTCGCGACCGCGATCAAGCCACAAGTCGGCCTGCCCTTCCTCGCCTACGAGCTGGTGATGCTCCGCGCCCTGCCGCTCGCGGCCGGGCTCATCACAGCGATCGCGATCACCGCGCTCGGCGTGCTCCGGCTGGACTTGGCGGGCATCGACTGGCCCGCATCGTGGCGTGCGAACCTCGAGAGCGTGCAGGCGGGCGGGCAGGTCACGTACACCCCCGGTGCGCAGAGCCGCGTGCACATGGTCAACCTGCATCCGGTTGTGGCGCTGGTCTTCAGCGACGCGGCGGCGGTGCGCGCGGTCGTGCTCGCGGTCGTCGGGGCGATCGCGGCGGGGGCATTTGCCGTCTGGAT
>CAYQAD010000069.1:0-6491 GCA_964415125.1 uncultured Phycisphaeraceae bacterium
GAGGCGGTCGCCGTCGCGGTCGGCCTCGCGGGCCCGGCGCTCGGCGACGCGCGTGTCGCGCTCCGCGGCCGCGGTGTTGTTCTGCCACGCCCAACCCAGCGAGATCGCCATCGCCGCGTTGGCGTACACGATCAACGCCACGCCGATCAGCGTGAGCGCGCCGAGCAGGATCCACAGGAAGCCGAACGTGCTCGTCAGCAGGTCGACCAGCGCGATGCCGGTCGGCGGTACCGCCGAGAGCCCGAGCGAGATCGCGCCGAACAGCCCGCCGACGGCGATCGCCCAGACACCCCCGACCGACGCCGCCTGCGCGCCGTCTTCATTGGCCCAGCCGGACAGCATGAGCAGGTACACACCGAACGCGAACACGCCGCCGAGCCCCACCAGTCCGCTGAGCACAAAGACGACGATCAGCAACGTCTCGAGCGAGCCGGGCGTGCCCGCAAGCTGCGAGAGCACCACGCCCGTCGGCGCGAGGGCGAGCGTGAGCGACCACGCGGCCGTGCGGCACATGGGCCCGTCGAGCACCCGGTCGCCATCGCGCGCCTCGGCCGGGCGCGGCTGCACCACGCCCCAGATCGAGCCGGCAAGACCGAGCGACAGCGCCGCGGCGATGAAGCCGTCGATCGGACCCGCCGTCGGCGAGAACAACACACTGAGAAATGCCAGCGCCGTGAGCGCCGCGAGCAGCGCCGAGCACGCCATCGCCGCGGTCAGACGGCGGAGATACCGGCGGGGCGCGTACGCGAGGTTGTCGGCGTACGTCGACCCGGCCTCGACGCGGATGGGCGCCCCGCACTCGGGGCACTTGCCGCCGATCTTCAGGCCCTTGAGGTCGTAGTCGCAGTGCGGGCACGATCGCGCCTCGACCGTCTGGTTGCCGAGTGTTCTGCCCGCGAATTCGCGTGGATCGATGGGCGACATGCTGCTGCGGCGAGTGTATCGACGCCCTGCGAAAGACGCGAAACCAAACGCGCGGTCACGCGTCGGACCCGCGACGTGCCAGACGGCGCGACGTGGCAAGCCGGCGCACCGCAGTGCGGCGCGGCTCGGGGCGCGATCCGCCTCTGTTATCCGTGCGTCTACACCGCGGCGGAGGGCTGTACCGCGCGCACCGCGTTCTGAAAGAGCAGCAAGCCGGGCGTCGGCTTGGCGCGCAGCGACGCGGGGAGCCTCGTCCAGTAGGGGTGGCGGTTCCACTCGAGGAAACGCTCGGGGTGCGGCATGAGGCCGAAGACCAGCCCAGTTTCGTCGGTCAGGCCCGCGATGCGATCCATCGAGCCGTTGACATCGTCGGCGTACCTCATGGGCACGCGGCCCGCATCGCCCAGGGCCTTGGCGTCGGCATCGGACGCGGCAACGAATCGGCCCTCGCCGTGCGCGAAGGGAAGCTGGAGCGCGTCGGCCCGCTCGTCGGCGTCGTAGTGCTCGGCGATGCCGCGGGTCCAGACACAGGGCGACGCGGCGTCGAGATCAACGCCGACCCAGTCGTCGAGGAATCGCGCGCCGCTGTTCTCGGCCAGCGCCACGCTCTGCCCGCCGCCGCCGGGCACAAGCCCGAGCTGCACGAGCACCTGGAACCCGTTGCAGACCCCGATGATCGGCGTGCCCCGCCCGACCGCGTCGCGGAGCGGCGTGAGCAGCCGCTCGCGGGTGCGCATCGCGAGGATGCGGCCCGAGGCGATGTCGTCGCCGTACGAGAACCCGCCGGGGAATGCGATCAGGTCCGCGTGCTGGATCGGGCGCGCGTCCGCGACGAGCGCGTCGATATGCACCATCTCGGGCTCGGCGCCGGCGAGCTCGAAGGCTCGGCAGAGCTCGGCATCGCAGTTGATGCCAGCGGTGCGGATGACCAGAGCGCGGGGCCGGGCGTCGTGGGGCATGACGAGAGAATAGGACTTCGCGGTCGATCCCGGCTCTCGCGATCGACCGCGTTGCGACACGCAGCCCGCCCACGATCGCCGGGGCGTCGGGCGAGCGGCGCTGCCCTTCATATACTTCGGCCCACCGCGACCACGCCGCGGCCTGCAAGGAGCTCACGGATGCCCAAGGTCGACCCCTTCAACGCGATCCAATACAACGGCGGCATCGGCGACGTCTCGACGAACGTCGCCCCGCCCTACGACGTGCTCGACTCGGCCTCCAAGTCCGCCCTGCTCGATCGCGACAAGGACAACATCGTCGCGATCGATTTGCCCCACGTGCCCGCCAAAGAGCTCGGCCCGCCCGAGGCCTACGAGCGGGCCGCGAAGACCCTCGACGAGCACCTGCAGAACGGCGTGCTCGGCGTCTCGGCCCAGCCCGCGATGTTCGCCTACCGCCAGACCTTCGACTTCGAGGGCATCACCCACCAGCGCTGCGGCATGGTCGCCACGCTCGAGACCCAGCCCTTCGGCCCGCGCGAGGGTGGCGGCGTGCTGCCGCACGAGGAGACCTTCAGCGGGCCCAAGGAAGACCGCTTCGCCCTCATGAAAGAGACCCGCGCCCAGCTCAGCCCGATCTTCGGCCTGCACGCCGACGAGAAGGGCGAGGCGACCAACATCGTCCGCTCGGCGATGGAGGGACGCGACCCCGACCAGACCGCCCGCACCGATGACGGCGTGCTCCACGAGGTCTGGACCATCACCGACGAGACCACCATCAACGAGTACCGCCGCGCACTCGACGGCGAGGACGTCTTCATCGCCGACGGGCACCACCGATACACCACAGCGGTCAACTACCTCCGCCACCTCACGCAGGCGCGCGAGCTGCCCGACGACCATCCCGCCCGACGGACCATGTTCGTCCTCATCGGCATGAGCGACCCGGGCCTCGCGATCGGCCCGACGCATCGCGTGCTGGGCGGCATGGCGTCGTACGACCTCGAGGCCTTCATCGCCAAGCTCGGCGGCACCTTCAACGTCGCGGAGACGCAGGAGCCCGCCGAGCAGATCGAGCACGCGATGTCGGCCGCGGGCGATCCCGCTGCGCCGGGCGTGCTGGGCCTGATCGACTTCGCGTCCGGCCGCCGATTTGTGCTCACGCTCAAGACGCCCGATCCGCTCGAGCCGCAGTTTCCGCAGATGCCGATCGAGTGGCGTCAGCTCGACGTGTCGCTCGTGCAGCACCTGATCGTCAAGGGCGTCGCCGAGCCGGCGTTCAACGGCGGCGAGCCGGTCAAGTGGGCTTTCCCGCACACGGTCAAGGAAGTCCTCGAGATCGGCTCCGGCGCCGAGACCGGGGCCGGCGGTGGCGCGGGCTTCGCGCAGATCGCCGTGATCGTTCGCCCGACACCGCTCGACGCCGTGCGCGCGATCAGCCGGGCCAACGAGCTCATGCCGCAGAAGTCGACGTTCTTCTACCCCAAGCTCGCGACGGGGCTCTTCTTCAAGAGCCTCGACGTCTGAGCGAGAGGCCGCCGTTCGCTCGCTTCGGCTTAGTTCGCCGAGACAGCACGAGCCGCGTCGTCGATCATCGCGACGAGTTCGGCCTCGCGGACCGCGCCGGTCGCCCGGGCAAGCACGGTGCCGTCGGGCGCGAGCAGGAACGTCGCGGGGATTGTCGAGACACCGAGCGACGCCGCGTCGGCCGAGAAGGGCCCGTTGCGGTCGGTCACGTCGAGCATGATGGGTACCACCTTGGCCGCCGCGGCCTGCGCAACGCGATCGCTCGCAAGGGCGGCGCGCTTGTAGGTCTGGCAGGGCGGGCACCAGTCGGCCGTCGCGACCGCGAGCACCGGGCGCCCGCTCTCGCCCGCCTCGGACAGGGCCGCGGCGAGCGTCGTCGCGCTGCCGTCGAACAGCGGCGGCGTCGCCGCCTGCGAGCCGCGGAGTTGCATGAGCACGAAGGCACCGATCGCGATGATGCCGAGAATCAACGGGAGTGTGGACTTGGTCATGACGATCCCATCGCTCGAGGGCCCGCGATTGTTTCAGGCCCGCCGACCCCGGTGACGGACCGATGACACAGCCGACCGCGACCGGGCCGGAAACCCCTTTAGAACGGCAGCTTACCGGTCAGCGGTGTGAGCAAGTCGGCGGTGGTCACGAGGCCGATGGGTTTGCCCCGACGCGCGATCACCGCGACGCGCACCCCGGCGACCGACATCGCCCGGATCGCGTCGCCCACGGGCATGTCCGGCTCGAGCAGCAGGGGCTTGACCGCCAGGGCCGCGGGCGTCTTGTCGGGCTCGAGATGGAGGTCGATCTGCCGGAGGATGCCGCGCACCGTGCCATCGGGCCCGACGATCGGCATCCGCCCGTGCCCACCGCGCGCAAAGAGCCGCATCGCCGACGCGCGCGTCTCGCCGGCCCGCAGCGTCGCGACCTGCCGCCAGGGCGTCATCTCGCCAGCCACGACCGCGTTGCGCAGATCGAGCGCCCGATCGAGCAGCGTGCTCTGGCTCGCCGAGAGCATGCCCTGCCCCGCGCCCTCCTTGAGCAGCGCCGCGATGCGCGATCGTCGGTCTCGGCCGAACGCGGCCTCGCGGTCCCCGCCCGTCAGACCCGACGCGACCCGCCCGAAGAACAACACCAGCGGCAACCCGCCGCACGCCGTGAACGTCCAGCGCAGCAGCCGGAGCACGGGCAGCACCGCCGGCATGATGCGGTCGGCGGTCGTCCGGAAGACTTCCTTGGGCAAGCTCTCGCCCAGCACGAGCAGCACGGGGGTGACCAGCAGCGCGTTGAAGACGACCAGCGCCGTCTCGGAGAAACCCCGCGCCGTAAGCAACGCCGTCAGCCCGAGCACGCCAAAGTAGTTGAACAGGTTGTTCGAGATCAACAGCGTCGCGAGCACGCGATCGGGCTGATCGACCTCGGCACGCAGCGCACGGGCCCGGCGGTTTGCCGGATCGCCGGCGCGCACCGCCAGACGAACGCGGTTGAGCGCGTAGAAGCCCGTCTCCATGCCCGAGCACAGCGCCGAGCCGCAGAGCCCCACGACCGCCAACGCGACCCAGCCGACCGTCTCTATGGTGGACATCTCGGGCGTGGTCATGGGACGACGCCTCCCGCCTCGGTCGACGCCGAGTCGTCCTCGGCCTCGATCAGCGTGACGCGCACGTGCTCGATCACCCGGCCGGCCATCGAGTCGACGGTGAGACGGACGTTGCCGATATCGACGTGGTCGCCCGGCTCTGGGATGTGCCCGAGCGTTGCTGTGATGAGCCCCGCGATCGTCGAGACGCGCGGCATGCTCGGCAACGCGCTGGGAAACAGGTCGCGCCACTCGTGGATCGTGAGGCGGCCCGGGACCAGCCAGGTCGAGAGCCCGACCAGCTGCACCTCGTCGAAGCCGAGCGCCTCGTCTTCCTGGGCGAGGCTCACCAGCTCCTCGACGACATCCTCGATCTGCACCCACCCGGTGATCGCGCCGCGCTCGTCGACCGCGAGGCAGGTGCGCGACGAGGTTCGGCGGAAGTGGTCCAGCAGCTGATCGAGGCGGGCGGTCTCGGGCACGTAGTGGGCCTGCTCGATGTGTCGTCCCGGCGCGACCGACGCGGTGCGGACATTCTCCGCCGCGGCGAGGAACGACCGCGCGTTGAGGATGCCCGTGACCTCGCCGTCGAGCCCCGAGATCGAGATCGGGTATCGCGTGTGCCCGGTGGCGCGGACCGCCTCCAGCACGTGCTCGATCTGGAGCGTGGGCGTGATGCACACCACGTCGATCGCGGGGGTCATCACGTCGCGCACGCGCAGCGAGCCGAGCTCGAGCACGTCGGTCAAGAGCGTCTGCTCGTGCTCGTCGATCGCCCCACTGCTCGCGCCCACGCCGAGCAGCTCGCCGAGCTCATCGGGCGTGACCGTCGAGGTCGGCTGGGCGTCGGCCGGCGCGACAAGGCGCGACAACGGCCCGACGAACACGTGGTCCACCACGAGCCGAACGGGCGTGATCGCGCGGTGGACCGCCAGCAACGGCACCGCAATGAGCGACACGTACCGCACGCGGTGGGCCGAGGCGAGCAGCTTCGCGAGCACCTCGCCGAAGAGGATGATCGCGAACAGCGAGCCCAGCCCGACGACCACCGCCGCGACCGCGCCCTCGACGCGATAGCTCAGCACGCTCGACACCACGAAGTACGTGACGTTGATGGTCATGTTGAGCAGCAGCACGGAGATCAGCAGCGCGCGCGGTCGGCGAAAGAGCGTGGCAACGGCGCGGGCCGCGGCGGGGTGCTCACGCGCGAGACGCTGGCGATCGGTGTGCCCCAGACGGAACAGCGCCGTCTCGGAGGCCGACACGGCGCCCGAGCCGACAAGTAGTGCCCAAAGCACGAGCAACATGGGAAGGTCGGCAGCGTCCAGAGCTAGAACCTACGAAAAATCGGCGCGCGCCGGGTCGTACTCGGGATCGAGCTGCTCGATCAGGCGCTCGATGTACCGCCAGGCGTTCAGCTCTTGGCGGATCGCAACGAGCGTTGCCGGATCGTCGGCCGCCGCGGCAAACATGGCGCCGACCCGCTCGATGTACGAATCGCGCTGGGTGTCGGCCCACGCTTCCCACTCGGC
>CAYQAD010000069.1:6501-10479 GCA_964415125.1 uncultured Phycisphaeraceae bacterium
GCCGATGCGTCGCCGCGTGCGGCCTCGACTTCTTCGCGGACCTCAAGGATCTCCATAAGAAAGCCGTCGGGCAGCGAGGCGTCGTCCGCGGCGCTCGGGCCGCCGAGCAAGACGAGCAGCACGCCGGCCCGACGCTCCGGATCGGCGAGGATGTCCCGGGCGGCGTTGACCGTCGCTGACACACCAGCATCACCCGCCACATCAGGGTGGCTATTGGCCGAGGCACGCAGGTAGGCCCGCTGGAGCGCCTTGGGGTCGATCGCAAACTCGCGCGGCACGCCGAGCACAGCGAATGGATCGGCGGGCGCGTCCTTCGGCAAGCTCATGGGGTGACCTCGGAGAGGGTTCGGCGCGGGGTCAGGCGCGTGCGAGGCGGATTCTAGGGGTATGGTGGGGCACGGCATCGGCGACGAGCCGCACGAGATCACGAGGAGGCAGACGCGTGGCGCGGCATATCGGCATTGTGGCAGTTAGTCCTGAGGGCGCCTCGCTCGCGTACCGCCAGCTGCTTCGGCAGGCGGCCCGGCTGGTCTCGCCGCACGAGCACCCGATCGTCTCACTCCACAATGAGCCGCTGGCGGGCTACCTCGATGCGGTGCGGTCTGACGACTGGCACCGGGTGGGCGAGCTGCTCAAGCGGAGCGCCGAGCAGCTCCGGGCGCTGGGCGCCGAGATCATCATCTGCCCCGACAACGCGGTGCAGCACGCCACCTACCTCGCGCAAGTCGATGGGGCAGAGTGGCTTGCGATGCCGGACCTCGTCGCCGACCGGGTCATCGCCGCGGGGCACCAGACGGTCGGGGTGATCGGCACCAAGATGGTCACGGGGGGCTCGACGTACCAGACACACCTGGGCGTCAAGGGCGTGCAGGTGCTTGCGCCCGAGCCGGAGGAGGCCGATCGGCTCGACGAGATCATCTTTGGCGAGCTGATCTACGGGCACTTCCGGCTGGAGAGCCAGCGGGTGGTCGTCGGCGTGATCGAGCATCTCGCCGGGCGGGGGTGCGACGCGGTGATCCTGGGGTGTTCCGAGGCGCCGCTGGTCGTGACCGGCGAGAACTCGCCGCTGCCCGTCTTCGACGCGACGGACATCCTCGCCGAGGGTGCGGTCCGCCGGGCGATCCAGCAGGCCTGACCTGCTCAACCCCGACCCAACGTCCGAACGCGCGTCCCGAGAGCTGGCGGCACCCCATTGGGCGAGATTCCGCGGGAGCGGTGTTGCGTGCCCGCCCAGCAATGGGGTAGATTGGGTGGGTCAGGCAAGGGGCGGCGACCACCGTCCCGGTGCCCGACCGGCGTGCACGCCCAAGCGCGGGCCGCCGACATCGACGCCCAACGTCGGCACCGCCGGGTGCCGACCCCCGCCTGGGCCGACGATGCTCGTGATGGCAACAGGTTCGTTCGGAGGCTGGGGCATGCGTGCCCCTCGATCGCCCGAGCGGTAGACGGCAGGAACGCCCGCGATGTACCCTCGCCCCCGTGCACTGAATCGAGCCCAGATGCCCGCGACCTCGCGCGCGATCCGGAGAGCGATCGCGGCGGCTCTAAAGAGCAGTCTGTCGGGGCACACACCGGGCCTCCGCGGCATACGCTGCGGTCGCTGCGGGCAGCTCGACGTGGGCGAGTTGCTGGCATGAGTTGAACGGGCGATGTTCGCACCGCGGACATCGCTGCCGAGCGCCCGGCGAGGGCGCTCCCACAATCGGCGGCGGGCCGTGCTGGCTCTCGCCGCCAACGCCGAGGAATGCAGGCGCGGGGCGATGCCGAGGCAACGCCCACGCGAGTGATGTGAAGGACAGGTGCAGCGATGGCTCGACGCCAAGGCAAGTCAATGGACCCGACCCGCTCCCCGCGCCCCCGGCTGCTCAAGCGCCGCGCCGCACGACTCGCCTCCGCCGCGGGCCGAGAGTCCGCCGCCGACGTCGCGGGGCGGATGGTCGAGCAGCTCGAGCCCCGCATCGTGCTCGCCGGCGACCACGTCTCCATCGGCGACTTCATGAACGCGACGATGCTCACGCCCGACGGGCAGGGCGAGGCCGTCCGCGCCGGCGTGCTCGAGGTCGCGGGCGACGACGACATGTTCGCGTTCGTCATGCCGACCGTCGCGGGCCCCGCCACCACCGACTTCGTCACCGTCATCGCCGACGCGATCAACTCGCCCGGCACGCTCGACACCCGCGTCACCGTCTACGACAGCGCGCTCAACGTCATCGGCTCGGGCTCGACCGTCGGCCCGATCTCCAGCGGCCCGGAGTCAACCGACGGCTGGTTCGGGTTCGTCGCCACCGAGGGCGAGACCTACTTCATCCAGGTCACCTCCGACCAGGCCACCGGCCCCGACGCCACCGGCGACTACCGCGTCCGTATCGACGCGCAGACCACCGCCCTGCCCGTCGACGCGACCACCGGCTTCGCCAACGTGCCGGGCGCGACCGACCGCCGAAACGACGACATCGTCTTCCGCCTCGACACCCCCAGCGCCAGCCAGTTCAACAGCCTCATCGGCATCAACGTCGTCGTCGCAGACACGCCGCCGATCACGCTCGACGCGCGGCTCGACATCTTCGATCGCAACGGATCGCAGATCGCCGGCGACAGCCAGACGGGCCGACAGGTGAACCCCTTCGTCGTCTTCGAGGGTCAACGCAACGGCACGTTCTACGTGCGCGTCCGCTCCGACGAGACAGGCCCAATCTCGCAGGTGCCCTCCTTCGGTGCGTTCGACGTTGTCGTCGACGCCGCTGCGACACAGCTCACACTGGACCAGGCGCGCCGGGATGGTGTGATCGACGACACGCCCCTCCAAGGCGTCGCCAACGATGACGTCCAGTTTGAGCTTGTCAGCTTTGTCGCTGAGCGGACCGGTCGAGCACGTCTCGACCTGCGCAGTGGCCCTGGCATGACCGGCGTGACGGACCCGACACTTCGTTTGTACGACGAGAACGGCATTCTCATCGGGTTCAATGACGACGCGTTCGGCCCCGGCAGCACGCAGGCCCGCATCATCCAAACGCTCGATGGTGGTCGTGTGTACACCGCCGTGCTCGACAACTTCAATGACGTCGGCCTGACCGGTCTTGACAACTACGATTTCTCCGTCGAGACCGGCATCATTGCCGAATCTGGCCCGACACTCGACGACCACGCCTCGGGCAACGACTTTGCGAACGCAACCGCGCTTGTCTGGGGTGCGGCGACTCAGGCGCAGTCTGTCGATTTGCTCGGGCCGTTCGGTCCGGTGTTCACGCCCGTCACCGACCACAGCCAGGTCACCACCGCGACCGCAACGGGGCTGCTCACGCCGGGCGACAGCGATCTGTTTGTGTTCACTCCGCCTGTCGACGTGCTGGGCCAGTACGAGGGTCTATTCGAAGACACGGACATGGACCCGATGACGCCCGACGCACTCGTGAATCGGCCGGCGTCGCGTCTCGAGATCGTGCTCGAGCCCATTCTGAACGACCCGATGCTCGCGAGCAACGCGTTCTCCGCGGCTCCGATCGGCAACCTCTTCGATTCGCGAGGCACGCTCGTCGCCCAGATCACGGCCGACGGCGCGATCATGCAGTTGCCGTCACTCGCGGCCGGCATTCCACTCGCTACAGCGGCCGCTCGCGACGGCGGCCTGTACGGTGACACGCTTGGCGCCGCACCGGACCTCGGCGGCATCCGGGTCTGGGGCGGCGAGGCGTACTTCCTCCAAGTCCTTAACGTCGGCACCGAAGGCCGATACAACCTCCGCGTCACGACCGATGCGTTCCCCGACCCAACCGACGCCAGCCTGCAGGCACCACCCGACAACGAGTCCTTCGACGGCGTCTACTCGCGCATCATCGAGCCCTCCGATGAGGGCCAACTCGTCGACAGCCTCCAGTACCAGATCAATGCCTCCGCGTTTACAGGAGACGCTCGTCTGAGTGATCGCAGTGGCGGCAACGGCCTCTTCGGCTGGATCAGCCAAACCACCGGAAACAGCCC
>CAYQAD010000070.1:0-10423 GCA_964415125.1 uncultured Phycisphaeraceae bacterium
CTCCTTCGCCACGATCAACACGCCGGCCGAAGCAACGACCAGCAACGTGGGCTTCACCTATGCAGGCGGGCGCGAGATCGGCATCCCACCCGAGTTGCCGGACCCGATCATCATCGAGACCTGCTCGGACAAGGCGAAAGACGTCTTCCGAAACTCGCCGCAGGATGAGGACGGCTTCTTGCTCGGTCCGTACACCAATCCACTCGGAAACAAGCAGTCCAACGAAGGCGTCTACGTCATCGACTGCGAGGACACCGAGCTGGAGCTGTCAAACTTCCGCCTGCTCGGCACGCTGATCCTTGTCAACAACACGCGGGGCGTGACCTTCTCCGGCGCGGTGCGGATGGACCCGATGGCACCGAACATGCCCGTGCTGCTCTCCGACGGGCGGGTGACCATCAACATCGCCGGCGACCTGAGCGAGAGCACGGCCGACCTGAACTTCAACCCAGAAGATGTCCCCTGGCAGGGCACGACCGACTCGGACAAGAACGACACGTACCCCTCGGCGATCAACGGGCTGGTCTACGTGGACGGGGGCGTGACGATCTTCAACAACCTGACTCTCGGCGGGCCCCTGATCGCGTCGGACTGGATGTGGGTTGGCCCATCGACCGTGCTGGGCACCTCGAAGGTCACGATCAACGACAACGCGGATCTGCGTGCCGATCCGCCGGAGGAGTTCTACCTCCCGGCCGTCATGTCGATCGACGCGTTCTCGTACCGCAACTAGCACGCGGACGCGTGGGCGGGCCAAAGGCAACAGCATGCCACGGAAGTCGCGGCGGCGTGATGCGAGCTGGTTCACGCCGCTTCGCGGTAGGCCTCTTGCGTTGCGGCACGCGCGACCAGCTGGTCGTACTCCGAGAAGTCCAGGCCCACGAAGATCGGCGCGAGCTCGGGGTCGAACTGCGACCCGCCGCACTTGGTGATCTCGGCGAGCACCTTCGCCCGGTCCATGCCGGGGCGGTAGGCGCGATTGCTGCTCATCGCATCAAAGGTGTCGGCCAGGCCGAGCACGCGGGCGATGAGGGGGATGTCCTCGCCCGCGAGGTTCTGCGGGTAGCCCCGGCCATCCCACCGCTCGTGGTGGCTCAGCACGCCCGGAAGCACGTCGTCAAGGCCCGGCACGCCCTGGAGGATCTTGTGGCCGATGCCCGGGTGCTTCTTGATCTCGTCGAACTCCTCGTCGGTGAGCCGGCCGGCCTTGCGGAGCACGCGCTCGGGCACGCCGATCTTGCCGATGTCGTGGAGCATGCCGGCCAGACGGACGCGCTCGATGCGGTTGGCGTCCCACCCGAGCGCCTCGGCGAGCAGGCCGCCCAGGTGCGCGACGCGCTCGGAGTGGCCGCGGGTGTAGGGGTCCTTCGCGTCGACGGTGCCGGTGAGTGCCTGGACGGTGCCGAAGAACAGCCGCTGCTGGGCCTCAAAGAGCTCGGCGACGCGCATCATCGGCCCGATGTACGACGCGACGGATTGCAACATCCGCTGATCGAAGCTCGAGACCTCGGGTGCACCCGGCAGCTTGCCGCCCGCGATGACCACACCCACGGGCGATCCATCCACACGCAGCGGCTCGACGACGCCGAAGTTGCCCAGCAGCTCGCGCTCCTCGGTATGCCACGTGCGCACGGCACCCGCGTCGGGCCACGCCGAAAGCTCGCCGAGCGCACGCAGGCGGTCGAGCACACGCTCGCCCTGCACGCCCGCAGCGAGCGAGAACATGATCGGTTCGTGCAACCCAACACCCGGGGCCCGGTCCTCATCGAGCGCCACGAGCACCCAGCCGAAGCCGAGCGTCTCGCGGATGTCGTCGGCGGCCTGCGCGACCAGGTCCTGCTGGCGGGTCGGATCGCCGACGACGCTTCCCAGGCCGTGCAGCAGATCGATCATCTCGTAGGCCTGATCCACAGCCTCGGTCGCGGCATCGAAGCTCTGCGAGTCCTCCGCGGTGGTCGCGATGTGCTCGACCAGCCCGCCGAAGAACATCCGGAGCGCGTCCGCATCGGACCATCGCGACGCGGCACACGACGTGAGCACGCCCCGCACCACATCGACGCCCAGCCCGCACGCTTCTGCGCCCCGCACGGCGACATCCTCGATTCTCGCTTCGGCCGAGACCGCGAGCCCGCAACGCGGCGAGCCGGGCTCGCTCTGCGCCTCGTGCCAAACAAACATCGCCCCGCCCCAGATGGGCGCAACCCCGGCGCGCGCATCGATGGTGACCGATTGCTGTGCCGCGCGGATGAGACCAGACGCGTGCCCACCAGATGCGGTCAGCACGCCGGCGGGGCGTGCGATGGAATCGAGGTGTGCGTCAATGGCCATCGCGTCCCCTCATGTCGGTTTGAGTCACGTCATGTTGCCGCAGCACTCAGGCCGCGACGCTGCCCGAGGCGTTGCCAGCACCGCCATCGCTCGCGTCGAGCATCTCGGCGATCGCCTCGACGAGCTTGCGGGCGCTAAAGGGCTTGGCGAACACGCGGATCCGCTCGGGAACGCCGTCCTTGCCGGCAAGGTGCCCGCGCGCGGTCAGCATCATCGTGGGCACTCGCGCGAGCACGCTGTCCTGCTCGAGCTTCGCGATGAGCTCGAGCCCGTTCATGCGGGGCATCTCAAGGTCGGTGACGATCGCGTCCGGCACGCGCTCGGCGGCCATCTGGAGGGCCTGCACGCCGTCGCGCGCAATGACGACCTCGAGACCCTCCGCAACGAGGCGGCGTTCCACGACTTGCGAGATATGTCGCTCGTCTTCCACGAGCATCACGAGTTGCGCCACAGATCACCTCCCACGCGATGAGAGACTCGCGTGCATGGGGCATATCGGCTCGGCCCGCGTTCGCCATGACCAAGGTCCACCGCCGCGGGGGCGCAGCGGGATTCTCGGACGTCCCCGATCGCATCCAGACCCGGCCAGCACCCGAATCCACGGGCCATGAGACCAGACGACTCCCGGCACCTCCCAGCCCTTCCGCCACACCTCGCCGAACGTTGCCGGGTCATCGGCGAGCTTGTCGCGCCGATCCAGGACCGCGGGCGGCACGTTCTGTACTGGACGCACCACGCGGCGCGTGCGCACGAGAACCCCGCCTTCGACACCGCGACGCTCATCGCCCGAGCCACCGGCCTGCGCCTGCTCATCTACGCCGGGCTCGGCGGCCAGCATCCATACAACAACGATCGCCACCACACCTTCATCCTCGAGGGCCTCCGCGATGCCCAGCAGCAGTACACCCAGCTCGGGCACACACTCCGCGTGCACGTGCCCACGGACCCCCGCTCGCCGTCGCCGCTGACGTCGCTTGCCAAGGACGCGGCGGTCGTGGTCACCGAGGACTTCCCCGCCCCACCATTCCCGGCGTGGCTCGATCGGCTCGGCGCGCGCTCTGACACCGCGATCGTCGCGGTCGACACCGCCTGCTGCGTGCCGATGCAGCGTGCGGACCGCGCGTTCGGGCGGGCGTTCGAGTTTCGCAAGGCGATGGAGAAGGACTTCGCCGCCGTGGTCGGCGAGCGCTACCCCACGCTCGATGAGCACGCACCGGACTTCCCGGGTCGACTGCCCTTCGATCCAGTCGATCTCGCGACGCACGATATCGGTGAGTTGGTTGCACGCTGCCGCATCGACCACACAGTTCCGGCGGTGCGGCACACCCAGGGCGGATCGTCCGCGGGGTACGCCCGCTGGGCGTCGTTCAAAGCCGATCGCCTCCGGTCGTACCACGAGACGCGCAACGACGCCAGCGATCTCGACGGCGTGAGCCGGATGTCGCCGTATCTCCATCACGGCATGGTCTCCCCGATGCGCCTTGCGCGCGAAGCCCACGCCTCGGGGGGCGCTGGTGCCGACAAGTTTCTCGACGAGCTCTTCGTGTGGCGCGAGCTGGCGCACAACCTCGCCTTCTTCCGCAGCGATGTGCTGCACGCGCTCGATGTCCTTCCCAAGTGGGCTCGCGCGACGCTCGATGCACACCGGGGCGACGATCGGCCCGCGCTGTACACGCACGAGCGGCTGATGCGCGCACGCACCGGCGACACGCTTTGGGACCTCGCCCAGCAGTCGCTGCTCCGCCAGGGTGAGCTGCACAACAACGTGCGCATGACGTGGGCGAAGATGCTGCCGATGTGGACCGAGTCGCCCGAGCGGACGCTGGAGGAACTCATCGATCTCAACCACCGCCTTGCGCTCGATGGCAGCGATCCCAACTCGTACGGCGGCCTGCTCTGGGCGCTCGGGCTGTTCGATCGCCCGTTCTCGCCGGAAACACCGGTGCTCGGCACGATTCGCCCGAGAGATACCGCCACGCACGCGGAGCGTCTGGACATGGCGGCGTATCGTCGGGTCGTGTCGAGGCGTGAACGCGAGCTTCGGGTGTGTGTGATCGGTGCCGGGATCGCCGGCCTGGCTGCGGCGCGCGCGATCGCCGACCAGGGCCACGCGGTGATCGTGCTCGAGAAAGCGCGCGGCCCCGGCGGGCGAGCCGCGACACGCCGTGCAGAGCCCTACACCTTCGACCACGGCGCGCAGTACTTCACGGTGCGCGACGGGCGGGTCGGGCACGTCCTCGGCGCGTGGCTCGAGGCGGGGGTCGTGGCGCCATACACGCCGAGGCTCGCCGAGATCGATGAGCGGGGGATCCATCCAAAGTCGCCCGAGGGTGCGGAGCGATACGTCGGCGTCGGGGGCATGAACGCGCTGGCGAGGCATCTCGCTGCTGACGTGGATGTTCGCGCGAGCGCGAGAGTGTCGAGTCTCCACCGACACGATGGGCAGTGGAGCGTGATGCTCGACGACGGCGAGGAGCTGGGCCCCTTCGACGCGATGGTCTGCACCGCGCCGCCCGCGCAGGCGGACCAGCTGCTCTCGGGCGTGGACACCCCGCTGCTGGGCGACCTCCGATCGATCGACATGGCGCCGTGCTGGGCGGCGATGCTGGGGTTCGACCGGGCGCTGGATACCGCATTCGACGCGGCGTTTGTCAACACCGGCCCTTTGTCGTGGATCGCCCGCCACCATCCGGCCAAGCCCGGCCGGGAGCCGATCGAGGCGTGGACCGTCCACGCCAGTCCGGCCTGGTCGCGCGAGAATCTCGAGCGAGCGCCCGAGGACGTGCTCCCGGAGCTGATCGCGGCGTTCGGTCGGCTCACCGGCGCGGAAGATCCCCCGCACGCGACGGCGCACCGCTGGCGCTACGCCCTGCCCACCGGCGATGCACTCCCCACCGAGTGCCTGTGGGACGCCGAGCACACGCTCGCACTGGCGGGCGACTGGGCGACCGGCGGGCGGGTGGAGGGGGCGTACCTCTCCGGATGCGCCGCGGCCGGCCGCGTGCTCGCGCTCGCGTAGAGCATTGGTCCCCGGTTTCGCTTGTCGCTCAGGACGACCGCTGGCGGCGCAGCCCGGCATCGACGGCTGAGGCCATCGCGGCGACGTCGAGGTCGGCACCGGCAAAGGCGGCGACACGCGCCGCGGTCGCGGCGGGATCCACGGTCGCATCGTCGTAGGCGACGCACAGCACCTTCGCGTTTGTGTTCGACTCGAGCCACGCGCCGACGGTCTGGACCTGCTTGGCAAGCGTGCGCATGAGGCGCTGCTCTTCAAGGGCAGCACCCTTCTTGCCGAGACGGTCGAGCATGACACGCTGGCTCGCGATGATCTCGCGGAGATCGCGGGTCATGAAGACGATGCGGAGCTTCTCGCTGGGCGGGATACACGGCAGCAGCTGCGCCACGATCTTGACAACCTTGCCGCGGGCTTCGGGGAGCCAGGTCGTGTCGCGTGCGAGGGCGGTGGCGTTGGCGTGCTCGAGGTAGCCGCGCGGGTTGTCCTCGTCGGCGGCTCGGGCGTTGTCCGTGTAGGGCTCGATGCCGCCGGCCGCGAGCATCTGCATCATCATCGACGTGCCGCTGCGTGGCAGGCCCGCGACGATGGTGATGACGTCTTCCGGATCGGTCCATGTTGCGTCGTCGCCCCCGCCGCGGAGGTCGGGCAGGGTGGTCTGCGGCTCCTCGGTGGTCGCGATCCGCTGCTGGCCCGCGCGGAGCTCGGCATCCTCGCGGGCCTCGCGTGCGAGCCGATCGTGCTTCTCGGCGCGCGCCTCATCGCCCAGGTGCTCGCGGCAGAGTGTGGCGAGGCCCTCGTGGGCGAGGGCGAGCCGGGGCGCCTGCGAGAGAGCAACGCCGAAGGCGGCCTCGGCCTCGGGCACGCGCCCCCACCGCATCAGCGCGCTGGCGAGCGTGGCGTGCGCACGCGGCTGGAAGTAGACGAGCTCGGTGCTGGTCAGCGCGTGCTCAACGGCCCGCTCGACGTCGCCGAGCTCGAGCGCCGCGGTCGCGATGCCCAGGTGCGCCCCGGCGTGGTCCGGATCGCCCTTGAGCGTGCGCTCGAACTCGGCCATTGCGTCGGCGTGGCGGCCGGCTTTGGCGAGCGCCGAGCCCAGCTGCACGCGGAAGCCGGGCGCCTCGCCGCCGTGCGCGCTGAGCTGTTCGAGCAGGTGCAGCGCCTTGTCGAGGTCGCCCTCGAGCAGCGACTGCGTGGCGTGGAGCCAGCGCGTGACGGACCTTTTGGGCTGGGCGAGCGAGCCGAGGCGGCGCAGGTCGGCCTGGAGCTTCTTGGGCATCTCCTCGCTGGCCTTGTCACCGCCCTCGCGATACGCGTCGATCTCGGGGCGCATCTGCTCGAGCTTCTCGCGCGCTTCGATGCCGTACTTCTCGGCACGCTGCTCGAAGGTCTCGACCGCCTGCCGGCGGCGTGCGAGGTCGCCCATGGCGCTGAAGCACTCGACGAGCAGCATGCCGAAGCGGTGCTCCTCGGGCCAATCGGTCCAGAGCTCGTCGAGCAGTCGGGACGCCTCGGCGTATTTGCCGCCGTCGACGTAGGCCTGCGCGAGGTTGTACCGCTGCTCGCGCACGCATTGTCGCACCGCGGCCTCGACGTCCTCGCCCAGGTCTTCGACGTAGCCGAGCTCGATGAGTTGCTTCATCGCTTCGGCGCTGTCGGCGGTGCTCTCGCGGGCCTCCGGCGGGTGCATGCCGCAGGGGCCCTCAACGTCTTCCCACGAGGGGATGACCTCGGGCGCGCGCACATCCTCGAGCACGGTCGTGAGCGCCTTGCCGTCCATGTCGGCCCCGACGGGCAGGCCCATGAGGTGCAGGATGGTCGGGGTGATGTCGAGGACCGTGGCGCCGTAGACGCGCTCGCCCGCGGGGATGCCGGGACCCTTGGCGACGAAGATGCCGTAGTGGCGATGCTCGGCGGCCGGGCCCGCGGGCTCGGCGGGCAGGACGCGTGGGCGGAGGTGGTCGGGGTGGAAGCCGTGGTCGCTCATGAGGATCACGGTGGTGTCGTCGCCAGCCAGCTGCATCATCGCGCCGAGCATCATGTCGTGGTAGCGGTAGCCGGCCTCGACGACGTGCTGATAGCGCTCGAAGTCTTCATCCGAGATGTGGTCCTGCTTGGGTGGGTGGAACTTCATGAACCCGTGGCAGAAGTGGTCAATCGCGTCGTGGTACACAGCCATGAAGTCCCACGCCTCGAGCTGCATCACGGCCGTTGCGGCACCGTGGATGCTCGTTGCTTCGGCGAGCGTCTTGGCGCACATCTGCACGCGCCGGTCGGACTGGTCCATCTCGGGGAGCTTGGGCATAAAGGGGAGCATGTGCTCCATGCCGAGCTCGCCGGGATGGAAGCGGAACTCTCCGATGTCCTCGGCGCGCTCGGGGGGATGCACGGTGCCGTCGGCCATGGGCCAGGGCTGATCGACGGGCTTGACGGCGCGCTGGAAGAAGTTGCTGACCATGACCCCGTCGATGGGCTCGGCGGGATGGCTGGGCCACCAGCCGATGACGTTGCTGGTCTTGCCGATTTGCGTGAGGATGTTCCAGACGGCCTTCACGCTTCGGCTGAGGTTGGTGACGGGGCGGACGCCCCGGCCGTCGGGCGTGGGCTCGATGAAGCCATGGATCCCGTGCTTGTAGGGCCGCTTGCCGGTGGCGATGGAGGTCCAGAGCATGGGGCTGTAGGCCGGGCGGAGCGTGGCGAGGTTGCCGCTGACGCCGGCGTCCATAAGCCGCTTGAGCGCGGGCATCTTGCCCTGCTCGATCAGGGGCTCGATCACGCGCCAGTCGGCGGCATCCCAGCCGATGAGTAGAACGCGACGGTCGTTTGCCGTGTGCACGAATCAGTCCCCTCACGTGGAGCGTGCCGGGCGGCGGGGCCCGGGCACGAAAAAACGCTCGCCCCCGGTTGTGAGGGCGAGCGTGAGCATACAGCAGTGTGCGGGCGGTTTAGGCCGAGCGCCGCGTTCGGCGGATGCCCGCGGCACCCATGGCGAGCATCGCGAGCCCGCCCACGCCCGGGGCGGGGATTGCGCCGGCGGTGATTGCGCCGTTGGGCGTGGTGTTGAGGCCCCAGCCGTGGATCGTCAGCTCGGTCAGGTCGCCGGAGGTCTCGACGTCGATCCAGCCGAAGATGTAGCTGCCCTCGCTGAGCAGGGGGTCGGCCACGGGCATGCGGAAGCCGATGAAGCCTCGTGCGCCGCCGGCCCATGCGCCGTAGCTGGTGGTGCCCGAGCTCAGCGTGCTCGTGTTGCGGAGGAACGAGGAGAACTGGGCGATGTCGTGGCTGGTGCTGAAGGCCGAAGTCATCGGACCCGACCATCCGAGCCCGTTGTCGATCGCGGCGCCGAAGGCCAGGCGTGTGGGATCATTCCCGAAGCTGTAGGCGTTGCTGCTCGAGAGATTTGCGAACGACGCGGCGTTCCAGAGTGTCTGGTTGGGGTTGAACTGGAAGAGCGGGTTGAAGCTCAGTCGGGCCGAGGAGTAGGTGACGGTCGAGGAGATCGAGCCGCCGTTGGTGAAGGACGTGAAGTAGTTGGTCGAGCGAACCTCGAAGCCGAAGACCTCGCCGAAACCGGGACCGAAGTCGAGGAGCATGGACTCGCCGGTCGTGATCGTGAGGCCGAGGTCGGTCGCGCCGATGATTTCGGCGGAAGCCGATGCGCCGGTTGCGGCGGCGCCTGCTGCGGCGACGTAGAGACCGAGTCTTCCATCGAATGTTCGTGCCATCAACGAATCCCTCTTCACTTCGGCACGCTGGGGCGCGTGCACCGATCGGCATATACAGACAGGCCGCCCGCGCTGCGGGGCGATCACAGCAACGGTGCCACCAACCTCGATCGGTGCAAGCGGGGTTGGGACTTTCAACGCTTCTGGCGGTCCTGGGGGTCTACTTTGGCATGAAAAACACCCGCCTTCGGGGAGGAAGGCGGGTGCTGGAGTGTGGGTGCGGTGTGTTCGCGGTCAGCCGGTGCGACGCTTGCGGCGGATGCCGGCGGCGCCCATGGCGAGCATCGCCAGGCCGCCCGCGCCCGGGGCGGGCACCTCACCGGCGAAGAGGCCGGCGTTGGGCGTGGTGTTGATGCCCCAGCCGTAGATCGTGAGCGTGCCGAGGTTGTCGGAGATGCCGACGTCGATCCAGCCGTAGAGGTAATCGGCGCCGCGAGCCTCGTCGGCGGCGTCAAGGCGGAAGCCGATGTAGCCGCGCTCGTCGTCGATCCACGCGCCGTAGGAGCTTGAGAAGAAGTACGAGCCCTCGGCGGTGCTGAGGCCGTAGCTGCGAATGGCGATGTCGTGCAGCGTGCTGAAACTGGAGGACATCGGGCCTTCCCAGGTTTGGGAGAAACCGATGGGCGCGCCGAAGGCGAGGCGTGCGGGGTCGTTGCCGAAGCTGTAGCCGCCCGCGTTGTTCATGAAGGACGCGGCCGACCAGAGGGTCTGGCCGGGGTTGAACTGGAAGAGTGCGCCGCTGGAGACGAAGTAGCTGGAACTGCCGTAGGTGCCGGTGGTGCTGCCGCGGAGCGTGCTGCCAGCGAAGAAGCTGTCGCGGAACATCTCAAACTGGAAGGCCTCGCCGAGCCCAGGACCAAAGTCCAGGAGCACGGACTCGCCGATATCGATGCTGATATCGAGGTCGGTGGCAGCGACGATCTGGGCGTTGGCGGCACCGCCGACGGCCGCCGCACCGGCGGCCGCGACGTACAAGCCGAGACGGTTGTCAATCTTCTGTGCGATCTTCTGTGCCATGGTTCTGGCCCCTCTCTACGGGTCTGGAGCGGCTTGGGCCGAGACGGCCGATCGCCACCGGTACACGCACACCGCCCCTCCCAAAGGGGGGCCTGCCCTCCGAGCGTGCCACCGATTGCGGACGGGACCACCGAAATTGTGAGGGAAACCTGCCGAATGCCCGCCGCGTGCCCCTCAGTGCGACGCGGGAGAGGTGACAAATGCCCGCCCACCCCGATAACCACCACTACAGGGGTCAGGCTTGTAAACACGGGTTCCCACGGGGGCACCCGGCGGCTACCATCGATTCCGCCCGTGGGGGGCCGAAATTCGGTGTGACCACGCGGCAGACGACGACACC
>CAYQAD010000071.1:0-10393 GCA_964415125.1 uncultured Phycisphaeraceae bacterium
GATGAGCGGATAGTGGACGGGGTTGAACCACTTGCCGGACATGTTGACCTTGAGGCCATGAGACAAGTGCCCGCCGTCGGCGAGCTCGAGCGAGGCGAAGGTGTCGCCCGGGGAGAGCAGCGCGAGGAAGAGCGCGGCGTTGGCCTGCGCGCCGGAGTGGGGCTGGACGTTAGCAAAGTTGCAACCGAACAGCTCGCAGGCGCGCTGCTGGGCGATGCGCTCGACATCATCGTGGTGGACGCACCCGCCGTAGTAACGTGCGCCGGGGTAGCCCTCGGCGTACTTGTTGGTGAGCACGGTGCCCATGGTGTGCATCACGGCGGGCGAGGCGTGGTTCTCGCTGGCGATGAGCTCGAGGGTCGTGTGCTGGCGGTCGGCCTCCTTGGCGATCAGCTCGGCGATCGCGGGGTCGGCGTGGCGGAGGAGGTCGATGGTCTGGTCGTGGATTGGGTCGTGTGCCATGGATGAATGGTATCGCCCGGGGGCGGCTCGGTTCGATGGAGAAGTGCCTACTCGTCGGGCCAGAGCACATCGCACACGGCCCAGGCGATCGGGCGGAGCGGCCTCTGGTCGTGGTCGAGCGCCGTCATGATGAGCACGGAGAGGAAGGCCCCGGCGATTGTGCCGGCGATCGTCATACGTGCCGCGGCGGGGAGTGACAGGCGGAGATAGAGCCGCGCGAAGCAGGCGAGATTCCATACGGCCCACGCCAGGGCGAGGATGAAGATGTTTCGGCGGAGGGTGTCGAAGAACCAGGTGGTGTGGTCCATGACGAGGCGCCAGCCCGCGATGGCGGCGTCGTGCCCGGCGACAACGTTGAGAATCGCCATCACCGCCGCGGTCACGAGATACCGCGCGCTCCACAGCATCGACGGGAGCATGAGCAGCGCGAAGGCGACGGGCACGGCGTAGCAGAGAGCGCGGAACACGTGCTTCGATCGCAGGCCCGCGGTGCGGCTTGCGAAGCGCGAGAGCAGCGGAACGCATGTGGTGAGCACGACGATGAGCGCGGGCCAGAGGCGGAGCGGATCGGCCGCTGCGGGTGAGAAGGGCGGGAACAACGCCTCGGGACGCCGCAGGCGATCGTTCCAGGCGTAGGACTCGAGGAAGACGAGGCGGAACGCATCGATGTAGTCGATCGCGCTCGTCTTGATGCTCAACGCGTCGGACAGGATGTCGAGCAGAACGCCGGTGGTCCAGAGTCCGGCGCACGCGAGGAGCACAAACACCACAAGGCGGCGAGGCCGGATCTCGTCGGACATACGCAGGCCGGACCACGCGATGTGCGGCAGCAAGACTCGGAAGAAGCATCGGGCGTGGCGCCACCGGCGGCTGGTGTCCTTGGCTTCGACGGACCAGCCGGGGAAGCCGAAGTCGGTGAAGACCGCCGTCCAGGCCACGCGGCAGCCGCACTCGGAGCAGGTGGTTTCGAGCGGGCAGCGTGTGGTCCAAGAGGCGACCTCGCCGGCGAGGTCGTAGTCGCACCGGGGGCAGGCGGGTCTGGTGGCTGGGCCTCTTACCATGGTCTAGACCGTCCACCGGAGATACGCCGGTGCGCCCGGTGTTGCGAGCATGGCAAGGAGCGAGATCGCCCACGCGATCGCGAGGAAGCACGCCGCGATGGCGAAGGCGTGGGGGATACGGAGGTAGCGGGCGATCGCGCCCCGCCACCACAGCAGCATGTAGATCGAGATCGCGAGAAACACGGCGGCAACTTCGACCCAGCTTCGGTACCAACCCCCGCCGTAGACAAAGGACTCAACTTCCCAGACGCCGATATCGATCCCGACCAGCGGGAGAGCGAAGCCCGCAAGCTCGACGAGGGCGAGCATGATTCCGTTGACCGCCACAACGAGAGGTAGCCAGACCGACGAAAGCAACGCAAGGCGCAGCAGGTGCCTGGGGCGAACCTTGTATCGGCGGCGTGTGAAGGGCACGAGGAAGAAGAGCAACGGCATCAGCGCCGCGATGCAGAACGCCGCCGTGAGCGGGACGGCGTCAACGCCCATCAACAAGTCTTCTACCCACCAGTCGTAGACCCTGTTGTCGAATGCGGAGAAGTCGACCCCCGTGTGGCGGGTCGCGGACCATGGCCAAGCGACGCGGCCAGCAATCTCGACCCAGGTCTGATGCTCGTACGGCCAACGAGGCTGTTCGATCGCGGTGAGTATCGCGTGGAAGAGACGCGCGAGGGCGTGCAGCGTGAAGAGCAGAGTTGACTGGACGGCAACCGTCAACAACAACCCAAACGGCAAGAACAACGTGAGTCGGCGAACCTTTACGTCGTGGTGCATCGCGAGAGACGAGAAGAGCCACTTGGGGCGCAGCGTGCGTATGTGCGTCTTGATGAGTGTCCCAGCGCGAGCTACGTGCTCGAAGCACCAGCGCGGGGGAAGAGCACCGGCAACGAGGACATCCCGCCACGCGAACGCCAGCCCGCACTCTGGGCAGGTTCCGTCGAGCGGGCACCGGGTCGTCCACGCGGCGACCTGGCCCGCGAGGTCGTAGTCGCAGCGGGGGCACGCGGGGCGGGCGGTGCTTGTGCGCGCGGGATGCGCAGGTTCACGGTCGTTGATCATGCTGGATCGATCGGTGCACACCTTTGCTCACGCGGGCATGGGAGCGGCTCGCCGGGTGCGAAACCGACGATGGATGAGGTACGCGACCGCGAGCGAGATCAGGGCGAGCACGATCCCAGCCGTCCACAACTTCGGGCCCACGCCGGCCACGCGGTGTGGCAGGACCAGCACCGGCTTTGGAGCCGCGGCGAGGGCGGCCTCGTGAAGGTCGGGATGCTGGCCCTCGGCGAGACGGGCGAGGACGAAGGCGGTGTGCTCGGCGTGCCACTCTCGGGCCGAGGCACGCGCACCGGCGTAGTCCAGGCGGGCGGCGGATGGGTTGACAAGGGTCTCGGCCCCGTGCTCGAGGGCAGCCGCGTGGTCATAATCGGGATGCAGCGACCTGCGACCCGAGTCGATCAGCTCGCGGACGCGCAGGGTTGCGGCGTAGCCGAGCGATGCGTCTCGCCTTCGATACAGGAGCTCGGCCAGGGCGGTGTACACATCGATGCTCTCCCACGCGGCGCCGAGCACGATGAGGCCCACGAGCCCCTCGATGGCTTCGTCGCGCGATGCCGCATCGCGGAGGACCAGCCCGTCGTCGTCGAGCATCGAGAGGAACATGGGTTGACGCGTGTAGGAAAACTCGCGCTCATTGCCGGGCAGATCCGCGATCCACCGGATGGCGGCGAGCTGGTACTTCTCGCGCCCGAAGTGCGCGTCGGGATTGATCTCGATTGCTCGGGCGATGTGTGTTTCGGCGAGCTGGATGTCGCGCTCGTCGCGCTCGTCGAGCGGGGCGGCGATGTAGGCGTGCGCATGGAACGTGCCGAGGTTGGCGTGGTAGCGGTACTGGTGGTCGGCAACGTCGCGGCCGGCAGCGGTGAGACGGCCGATCGCCGCGTGTTTGCGTTCCATCCAGTCGAACGCGGCGACATACCGGCCGAGGCGATCGTGCGCGACGGCCAGGTCGTCGTACGCCGCCAGGTCATCTGGATCGGCGTCGATGCGTGCGGTGGCGATCTCGATGCGACGCTGGAAGTACTCGGGGGGAAAGCGGACGAAGTGTCCGGTGATGGCTTCGGCCACACCCGGCAGGCCCTCGGCCTCGGTACGCATGGAGTCCGAGTCCCAGATGCATGCCGCGACGGCGGTGGCGAAGGCCGCGATGATCGCCAGCGGAACCAGCACGTGTCGCACGGCGCACCTCCTGTCTGCACGCGGTGTCCACGGCGCTACGCCCCGTTCGGTGAGGCGGTTGCGGACGCTCAGGCGATCTCGCCCTCGAAGGCGATGGACTCGATCGGCTCGGTCACACTTGCCGCCTCGTGGGGGGAGGGTGGATTGCTCAGGTCGATGGGCAGGAATCGGCCCGTGTGCGTGTCGGTGTTGAGCACGACGGCGTTGGGCGCGACGAAGGTCACGCCGTGCGGCGCGTGCTCGTGGCCGAGCACAAAGAGATACACCCCCCACCGCTCGGTGAGGTCCTCCAGCAACTCGTCGTCGTGGCCTCGGCCCCAGACGAGCATGTGGGCGCTGCCTCGGCGTGGGGCGTAGTCGTCGTCGGTCGGCGTGCGCTCGAGGACGCTGGGATCGAATCGGCCCATCATGGCCGAGCCGGGGAGGCTGTGGGCGCAGAGGATGTCGCCGCGCGGCGTTGATGCGCGGAGTGCCAGCGGCATGGCGCGGACGAAGGCTTCGATGGCGGCGATGATGTCTTCGGTGTGGTCGCCGAAGACGTACTCGATGCCCTCGTTGAACGCCTCGACCACCTTGACGCCGTCCTTGATGATGCCCGCGCCGATGATCTGGCTGAGCTCGTGGTTGGCGAGCAGGCAGTGGACGTGCTCGGGGTGGGCCTGCTTGAGGTGCGCCACGCGTGTGAGGGCGCGGTAGGAGAAGTCCATGCCGCTCACGAGGCGGTCGGAGTGGATGCACTCGTGGAGCGTGAGGTGGCGGAGGCCGTTGTTGGTCTGGTCGTGGTCGAGGTGTGCCCGGCGGACGAGGCGGTGGAAGTTGAGCGGGTTGTCGTGGAGGTCGCCGGTGGCGATGAGCGTGCCGGGCGATTCGATGCGGTCGATCGCGCCGTCGCGGCATTCGGCGTCGAGGCAGGCCTGGGCGGCGGCGCGCAGGGTGTCCGCGACGGCGATGGGATCACGCAGATCGATGGGATCGGCGGCGGACACGGGCGTCAGTCGGGCTGGGCCGCGGGCGAGCCGCCCGCCTTGGCGGCGGTGCCGGCGGCGCTGTTTGCCGCCAGGATGCCGCGGACGAGTTCGAGGCGGTCGGCGACGAAGCGCATCGACTCGGGGCGCTTGTCGGGGTCGACCTCGACGCTGCTCATGATCAGCTCGTTGAGCTTGGGGTGGATGCGCGGGTTGAGCTCGCTGGCGGGCTTGGGGCGCTCCATCAGGTTGTCGTCGAGGGACTGGACGAGGCTGTCGCCCTTGCCGAGCGCCGTGGGGATGTGCTGGCGGGTGAGGACCCAGTAGATCGTCGCGCCGAGGTTGTAGATGTCGGTCTTGGGCGTGATGGGCCGGCGGTGGACCTGCTCGGGCGCGATGTAGTCGGGCGTGCCCTGGATGCGCTCCTTGACGGTGCCGGCGGCGCAGGACTGCCCGAGGTCGATGACCTTGGCGGTGTTCTTGTCGGACAGCACCACGTTGTTGGGCTTCATATCCGCGTGGATGTACCCGCGGGAGTGCATGTGCGCCAACGCCTCGGCGACCTGGTGCAGCGCGTGGAGCGCCGCCTCGAAGGTGCTGGGCGGCGCCTGCTCCATCGAGATACCGTCGACGAGCTCCATGACGAGGTAGAGCTCGTTGGTCTTAAGGAACGAGCCCTTCTTGATGACGCGCTCGATGCGGCGAAGGCCGGGGTGGTCGAGGTTCTTCGAGACGTTGAACTCGTTCTCGGCCTGGTCGAGGAAGCGTTGGTCCTTGGGGTTTTGCTTGCGGACGTGCTTGAGGCACCAGACCTGCTTGGTCTTCTCGTCTTGGACGAGGTAGATGACAGAGGCCGCGCCCCTTCCGACCTCGGAAAGGATGCGGTAGCCCTCGACGATCTCACCTTTTTTCTTGATGAGCAAACAGGGTCCGATCGGGTGCAAAGGGCACGGGCCGGGCGGGCCCGAGGGGGTCGAGGGTGATTCCAGCCGCGACGGGCGCGGGGACGGAGCCGCCCGGGGGCGGCACGGGTGAGATTCGCAGCCCGGCGGAGCGATCCGCCAGAGACCACGTGTACGCACGATATCGCCCGTGGTGTCGCTCTGGCGACAGAACGCGCGATGTCGGGCGAGTATCGGCCAGATCGGCCTCGGCTGCAACGCGGCGGGCCCGGCGGAATTGCCGGCATGAGGGGTCATAACGACAGAACCCAGATGTCGCGACGACGCTGGGTGCTTTCAGAAGGGAAGGCAGCGATGCGTGTTGGGCCAGGCGGCCGGGTCGAGGTCCCGGTGTAGGGCGTAGGCAGGTTTAGGGCGAAGGCAGGCTGGCGAGCTGCTCGCGGACCACGGCCGTGGGGAAGAGGCGGCCGGGGGAGGAGGCGCCGGCGATGTCGGAGGCGAGGTAGACCCGCTCGGCGGGGATGCCCAGCTCGGTGGCGAGGGTGCGGGCGAGGTGGACGGTGCGGCGGATCTGGGCGTCGGTGAAGGTGCGGCGGTTGCCATCGCCCACGAGGCAGATGCCGATCGCGTGGCGGTTGAGCCAGTCGGCGTTGTCGCCCGAGGCGTGGGCCCCGGGGAGCTGGTCGAGCCAGCGGTAGCCGACATGGATCTCGCCGTCGGGCGAGCCGGAGCCGTTGCCGATGACGAAGTGGAAGCCCAGACCCGCGAGGTTCATGTCGACGTGCCGGCGGGCGATGGTCGCGGCCGAGTCGCTCGGGCGGGCCGAGTGGTGGATGACGATCGCCTGCCAGCGGTCGGCATCGAGGGGCTGGCGGGGCGTGAGCACGGCCTCGACGTTGCTCGGGCCGGCGGCTGCGACGAGGGCCGGCAGGGCCAGGCCGTCGGACCGAACCGCCGGGCCGCTCTGGAGCAACCACATGCACAGGCCCACGCAGGTCATCGCACCGACAAGGGCCGCCCAGACACGCGTCGATCTCGACGGCAATGGCGAAGCGGCGGGGGTTGTGGGTGCGGCGTTCGGCACGGTGCTCGAGCTTTCACGGAAAACGGATGGCCGGCGTGATCGGACGCAGATGAGAAGGTGCCCGCGAGCGGGCTCTACGTCGTTATGGTCGGACCATCGGTCGAGTGTACGGTTTGGCTTGCAGAATCGGTGACGACTATGTCGGGAATGCCGTGGAAAACGTCTGGATTTTTGGGCTCGACCGTTTAGCGCGGCCGTGCGGCGCGCGGCGCGGCGGGCTCACTCCTTGCCGACCAAGCGGGCGCGGAGGTTGGGCTTGCGCCGGCCGAACTCGTCGAAGACGTACTGCTCGGCGTGCTGGTTGCGCACCGCGTCGTAGCGATCAAACTGCGAACGCTCGTCGTTGGGCGTGATCAGCGGCTTCTGGCAGGCGGGCAACGACACACCGACGAACGCCAGCGCCACGACCACAAGACCGCGTGTGGGTGCGGATCGGCGAACACGAGGTGTGGCGGGCGGCCGGGCAGAGGGTCGGCCGGGGATCGGGGTGCGCATAGCTCCAAAAAGTGTACCGCCCCGACAGAGCGGGGCGGTTCACTGGAGGAGAGAGATCTGAATTCAAGGCCTTGGGTCGAAGGCCGGTGCGTGTCCTGTGGTGGTACGCGCTGGCCGAAGCGAAGTTCGGTGGGTTCGATCGATTGGCGCGGATTTTCCGCGCACGCCGACGTGCAAATCCAAACAAAGCACGATCAAACATCGTGCCGCGCGTGCTTGCCCTAGCCGGGCAGTCGACCGCGCTGGTCGAGCGTGGCGTGGCCGGTGTGGAGTGCTCGTCGGAGCGCCTCGTAGACGACGATGCCAGCCGTCACCGAGACGTTGAGCGAGCGCTCGCGTGCGCGCATCGGCAGGCAGAGGCAGGCGTCGGGGTCGGCGTCGATGATCTCGTCGGGCAGCCCCTTGGACTCCCGCCCGAACACGACATGGTCGCCCGGGCGGATGTCCGCGTCGTAGAAGGCGTTGGTCGTGCGGGTGGTCAGCAGCCAGCGGCGGGCGGTGGGCGTGGCGCGCTGGTACGCCGACCAGTTGTCGTGCTCGTGCAGGTCGAGCCTCGGCCAGTAGTCGAGGCCCGCGCGGCGGCGGGCGGGGTCGTCGATGTCGAAGCCGAGCGGGTGGATCAGGTGCAGCGCGCAGCCGGTGGTGACGCAGGTGCGGCCGATGTTGCCCGTGTTGTTCGGGATCTCGGGTTCGTGCATCACCACATGGAGGAGGGGCGCGGGCGAGGTCTTCGGTGGTGTCATTGCGGGTGCTCGCGGAGTGGGACGAGGGCGTGGAGGGCGACGGCGGCGGTGGTCGCGACGTTGAGCGAGTCGGCCTCGGCGCGGATCGGGATGCGCACGCGGTGCGTGCAGGCGTGCATGGCAGCGTGCGTCAGGCCCGGGCCTTCGGCGCCGAGGACCAGGGCGAGGGGCTGGCTATCCCGCGGGACGGCGCGCGGGACGTCGGCGATGTCGATCGCGCCCGCGGCGGGCGTGAGGGCGAGGGTGCGGTAGCCGAGGTCGGCAAGGCGCGTGAGCGGCGCCGGCCACGGCTCGTCGTCGGCCCAACAGAACGGCACGCGGAGGGCCTGGCCGATCGAGACCCGGAGGGCCTTGCGGTAGAGCGGGTCGGCGCAGCGGGGGGAGAGGACGACGCCCGC
Organism: uncultured Phycisphaeraceae bacterium; assembly: GCA_964415125.1. Classification (GTDB taxonomy): domain Bacteria; phylum Planctomycetota; class Phycisphaerae; order Phycisphaerales; family UBA1924; genus CAYQAD01. Next base: position 8,346 of record CAYQAD010000071.1, read on the forward strand.
GCGGCCGCGGCCGACGAGGGCGGCGGCGTTGCGGAAGATGGCGCCGATGTTGTCGTGGTTGGCGAGCTCTTCGAGGACGATGAGGGTGCGGCGGGAGCCGTCTGCGAGGCGCGCAGCGAGGGTGTCGAGCGTGTGGGGCGAGGGGCTGGGGCGGATGCCCGCGGCGAGCACGCCGCGGTGGAGGTCGAAGCCGACGATCGCGGCGATGGTGGGCCCATCGGCGACGTAGACGGGGACGTGGGGCGGCAGGTCGGCGCGGAGGTCGGCGGTGGACTCGAGGCGGGCCTCGCCCATGAGGATGGAATGGACGGGGAAGTCGGACTGGAGGAGCTGGCGGACGACGAGCTCGCCCTCGGCCATGAAGAGGCCGGCGATGCGATCGTCGAGGCCTGTATCGGGACCTCTGCGTGGGCCCGTGTGCCGGGCGAGGTTTCGGCGGACGGTGAGCCAGGCGTCCTTCTGGTTGCGGTAGATCGCGACCCGGGGGTCGTCGATGTTTGCGATGCGGATGGGATCGGGGGGTGCCACGAGCCGATGCTAGTGGCGGGCTACGCTCGCGGCGGGCGTTGGTGCGCGCCGAGGGCGGGCACAAGAAGCGACGACGGCGAAAGGGGCTTGGTGTGGAGTGGTGGCAGGCGGCGATCCTCGGGCTGGTCGAGGGCATCACGGAGTACCTGCCGATCTCCTCGACGGGGCACCTGATCCTCGCGAGCTCGCTGATGGGGCTCGATCGCGATCCGGACATCAAGCGGGCGGTGGATGCGTTCAACATCGTGATCCAGGGCGGGGCGATCCTGGCGGTCGCGCTGCTGTACGTGAAGCGGATCGTGCAGATGCTGCGCGGGCTGGTGGGCAAGGACGCGGCGGGGCGTCGACTCCTCATCAACCTGTTCATCGCGTTCCTGCCCGCCGCGGTGCTCGGGCTGATGCTCGACGACTGGATCGAGAGCAAGCTGTTCTCGCCCGTGCCGGTGCTGGCGGCCCTGGCGCTCGGCGGGGTCTACATGATCCTGACCGATCGGTACCACAAGAAGCACGAACGCGAGGAGCGCACGATCGATGATCTGACATGGAAGCAGGCGCTGATGATCGGGTGCTTCCAGGTGCTTGCGATGTGGCCCGGCACGAGCCGATCGATGATGACGATCACGGGGGGTGTGTTCGCTGGGCTCAAGCCGCGGGAGGCGGCGGAGTTTTCGTTCTTGCTTGGGCTACCGACGCTGGGCGGGGCGTGCGTGTACAAGCTGTACAAGAACATGACCGAGTCGGCCGACGCGGGCGTGCCGAACTTGTTCGAGCAGCTGGGGATCATGAACGTGGTGATCGGCATGGCCGTCGCGACGGTGAGCGCCGCCTTTGCGGTGCGGTGGCTGGTTTCGTTCCTGAACAGGCACGGGCTGACGCCCTTCGGGATCTATCGTCTGGCGCTTGCCGCGGTGCTCGGCGGGCTGATTTATGCGGGCCTGGTCACGATCGGTGGATGAGCGCATGACGCCGACGAGCTTTCCAAAGGACAAGATCAAGGTCGTGCTGCTCGAGGGCGTGCACGATCGGGGCGCGGCGATGTTCGAGGACGAGTCCTTCGATGTCACGCGGCACGCCAAGGCGCTCGAGGGCCCCGAGCTGGTCGCGGCGGTGCGCGATGCGCACGTGGTGGGCATCCGCAGCAAGACGCAGCTGCCCGAGGGCGTGCTCGAGGCGGCACATCGGCTGCTGGCGGTTGGGTGCTTCTGCATCGGCACGAACCAGGTCGACCTTGACGCGGCTCGCTCGCGTGGCGTGCCGGTCTTCAACAGCCCGTTCAGCAACACGCGATCGGTCGCGGAGCTGACGATCGCCGAGATCGTCGCGCTGCACCGCCGGCTGGGCGATCAGTCGGCGCAGATGCACGCGGGCACGTGGAACAAGAGCGCCAGCGGCGCGCACGAGATCCGCGGGCGCGTGCTGGGCATCGTGGGATACGGGCACATCGGGTCGCAGGTGAGCGTGCTGGCCGAGGCGATGGGCATGCGGGTGGTGTACCACGACCTGGTGCCGAAGCTGCCGCT
>CAYQAD010000072.1:0-10379 GCA_964415125.1 uncultured Phycisphaeraceae bacterium
CGCCAGTCGCTGTCGGCCTCGATGCGCGCCAGCGCGATCTCGAGAGCCGAGCGGGCCAGGTCCGACGCCTCGGCCTGATCCGACATGGTCAGCGCCGCGTCGACCTGCATCCCCCGGAGCTGCACCCCGAGCACGCCCGCGGCTGTGGAGATCGCCACCACACCCAGCACCAGCACGTACGCGCTGCCCCGCCGGGACCGCCGAGTTGTTCCACGCCCGCTCGTCACACACGCGCTCACGGCATCGCCTCCGCGGGAGGTGTGGCGCGGTCCCACGCCGAGGAGCGATAGATCATCCGCGTGGCCATCAGGCGGTCGCCCTTCGCGACGTTCACCGTCACGCGGGCGAGCCCCGTGTGGGCCACGGCCACGCCGAGCGTCGCGGGGTTGATGTCCTGGATGTCCACCCGCACGGCCCATCCCTCGAGGTCAGCGACCGCGTTGCCCGCGCGGTCCTGCGGCGGCGACTCGATCCGCCCGTTGAAGTCGTTGAGCCGGGCCAGGTCCTGCCGAGGCGGCACGGGCCGAGCGATGCCGAACATCGTTGTGCCGAGGTTGGTCAAGGTGTCGGGCACGAGCGGGCTGGCGGAGTCGTCCACGTGCGGCGTGACAAAGAGATCGGCGACCATCGACGATGCGATCGAGCTGGCGGTGTCGCGCTCCCGCGCGATGAGCGCGGCCTCGGTGGCGTGGCCCATCGACGCCAGCAGCGCCACGCCGAGCCCCGCGATGATCGCGGCGCAGATCACCGTCTCGATGAGCGAGAACGCGCTGCGGCAGTGCTTGGGCTGGCGTTGCCGCATCTGCATCATGGCGCCACCGGCTTGGCGAGGAAGACGACCGTGTGCCGGATCGGAAGCGAGCCGGGCGCGGAGGGCACAAGCGTGATCGTGGCCGAGGTGATGCGGGTCGCGTCGGCGGGGTCCGCGGCGTAGGTGATGCTGATCGAAGCGAGGTCGTCCGCGAGCACCTCGGCGGTGGACCTGCCAACCCGCACGAGCGACACGGGCGGCCCGCTGCGCTCGACCAGCCGGACTTGGTAGACCCGGCTGTCGTTGACCGGGTCGGGCACCGACGCGGTCAGCTGATCGCCCTGCGCCTCGGTGATCTCCACGGCCGTGGCGAGCTCCTCGGCGACGCGCATGAGCCCGCGCCGCGTCTCGAGCAGACTCGTGGTCGCGTCGCTAGTACCCGGCATCGCCCGCGCCGCGAGCGACGTGATCGAGACGCACGCCCCCATGACGACCGTGAGCAGGGCCATGGAGACGACCATCTCGACAAGCGTGAATCCGAGTCGGCGTGGGCGTGCCACGGCTATCGCCCTCCCTCGCGGGTGCCGCCCGAGAAGCCGGACATGCCGGAGCCGCCCGAACTCTGGCCCGACTGCGAGACCGTGCCGCCGTCGACGCCCTTCGACCCGCCGGGGCGCATGTCATCCGGCGAGCGGTCGGCGAGCATGCCCGTTGTTTCGGCGGACGTGGCGGTCGAGGCCTTGTTGCCAGCGATCGCGCGCGCGGACGTCCCCGCACCGATCGTGAACGTGGTGACGCCCGGGAAGTGGTCGGAGCGTGGGTTGATCGTCGTCTTGACGCTCCCGAGACCGTCGGCGTTGGCCGAGAGCAGATCGACGCGGTAGGCATCCGAGCGAAGATCGATCACGACGTCGGGCGTGCCCGCGTCGTCGTCCTTGATCGTGATCGTGTCGTTGGCGACATCAAAGGAGAGCGTCAGCACGCGATCGTTGGCGAAGGCCTCGTCGACGAGCTGCTCGATCTCGGCGTAGATGAGGCGCTCGACCGCGGCGAGGCGGGATGTTGTCGCCGCGTTCTGCAGGCGCGGGATCGTGATCGCGGCGACCACCGCCACGATCGTTGTGACCATAACGAGCTCGAGAATGGAAAAGCCGCGCCCATGCGGGACGCGGCTTCGGGTTGGATCGCGGTGTTGGGCCAAGGCCGAGCTCCCGTGCGTGGGCGACCAGGAACCAGATCGGGCGGAGCCGATCAATAGTCGGCGTAGGCGACGCCCGAGTCATCCTTGAGCGTGCCGGCGACGTTCGCCTTGATCTCGCCGGTCGCCTCGGTGTAGATCCAGGCGATGCCGGAGGCGTCGGCCGCGGCAACGCCGTTGCTGCCGGCCTGTGCACCGATGCGGATCGTCGGGATCGCCTCGAGGTACGGGCCGAAGGGGTGGGTGGTCGCCTTCGTGGCGTTGTCGCCGCCGGCGAGGTTGGTGTAGGTCGTCATCTGCTCGACGAACTTCGCGGCCGTGGGGAACGCGCCATCGTGCTCGGCGGCGTACATGTTGATCGCCGATCGCATGATGGCCAGGTCGGCCTTGAGCTTCGAGTCGGCCGCGCCCTTGGCGCCCCGGCTCATCCGCGGCACGGCGATGGCGGCGATGATCCCAAGAATGGTCACCACGATGACCAGTTCGACGAGGCTGAAAGCGCGGACGCGGCGATGCATGGTGTGCTCCAAGTAGTCTGTTCCAGCCCGCCCCAGAGCGAGCATTTCCGTAGGGGAGATATCGGTGGCAGGGGGGATGGAATTGACCCCCGAGGCCCGCTTGGCAAGGCGACCTTGCCGGTTGTGCGGGCTCATCGCATCACTTTGTCGTCAAAGCCTGCACCGGCAGCGACACCGTGTGCGGCCCGTGCGTGAGCGTGACCGTCTCGCGCGTGATCGCCGAGATCGTCCAGCCCTCGAAGCGCTGGCCGACCTGCGCCGGCTCGCCATTGATCGTGGCGATCGCCGTCCCCGAGCTCACGAGCACGGACGCGACCACAAGCTGTGGAACCTCCGGCACCGCGGGTTCGGCCGCCTCGTCCGATATCACAACCGCTTCGGGCTCGGTGCCGAGCGACCGGAACAGCGAATCGACGCACTCGGGCGTCTCGTGTGACTCGTCGGCGAGGGACGCGAGCGATGTCGAGAGCGCGATGCGGTCCGACGACGCGCCGTTCTCCTGAACCTTGGTGATCAGCGCGGGCAGCACGGCTGCGGTCGCAGCGATCGCGGGCGACGACGCGCTCGCGGACGCCGGCCCCGGCAGGATCTGGTCCACCGCGAGCGCCGCCACCGCGACGCCGAGCACGCTGCCATACACCTTGTACTTCTTGCTGATCGCGGACGGGCCGGATGCTGCGTTGTTGTGCCTCATACCCTGAAGCTGCAAAGCAGTGGGGCGGGCGACCAGCCGGACCGGCGAAAATTTTTTGCCCCTCAGCCGTCCTGCGCGGATGTCCAGACCAGCCGAAGGTCAAACCGCACGGCCTGGATACTCTCGGACGCTTCCGGATCCGCCGCGTCCGCCGCCTGCTGAATCTCGCCGGACCGCTGGATACTGATGCCCTCGACCGCAAAGTCCGGGAAGTCATTGCGGATCGCGGTCAGGAACTCGAGCAGCGCACCGGCCGACGACGTGTACGTCGCATCGATGGATCGGCGCCGCAGCGGGCCGGCGGTGCTCTCGGCACCGGTCCGCACGCTGTTCACCGACACGCGGTGCGTCTGCGCGTAGTCGTTGAGCGCCGCGAGGCGGAGGTTCAGGCCCTGGCCGGCCGCGGCGGAGTTGCCCGGGGCGGCCAGCGCCGACTGGATCTCCGCGGTCGCGGCGGTCTGCTTTCGCAGGTGGTCGCCGAACGTGCCCAGCTGGGCCTCGAGCCCCGCGGTCTCCTCGCGGAGCGCGTCGAACTCGCGTGCCGCCTCAAGGTCCGGAACGACGCGGAGCACCGCAACACCAAGCCCGAGCACGCCGAGCAGCGCCAACCCGATCGCGTGGTCTGTCGTGCCGCGGGTCATGGCGTGGCTCCCTTCTGGGGGGCGGTCGGCGTGGGCTTGATCTCTCCGGTGATCGCGAATCGGGCCGCCGCGCCGGGCTCCGGCGATCGGCTCGTCGAGACGAGCTCGATGCGGCTGAACACGGGCAGTTCCTCCAGCGCGATGATGAACCTCGACGCGTCATCGAGCGACTCGACCTCGCCCGACATCGTGACCTGGAAATGGGCCGCGGACTCACCGCCCCCGGTGACCGGGCTGATCGTGAGGGCGTCCAGCCGCGCCGCATCGGACGCGGCCGCCGCGACCGACGCGAGCAGGCCGGTCCAATCCAGCCGGGACGAAACGCGAGTCCGCACCGCAAGATCGCGCTGCAAGTCAACAGCCGAGGCGTGCTGGGCGACGACCGCCTCGCGGAGCGCCGCGAGGTCCGCGGTGAGCGCATCGCGTGATGACTGGAGCGCCGCGAGGTCCTGCGCCGCGTTGGTCGGCAGCGAGACGAACAGCGCCGAGCCCATCGTGGCCGACGCGATCACAGCCACCCATCGGCGTCGCCGCTGCGTCTGCTTGCGATCGTCGAGCACCTGCGCGGGTAGCAGGTTGGCCCCGATCGGGGAGAACGACGAGATCGTTGTCATGCCGCACCTCGTGCCAGCGTTGTGTCCGGCTCGGCGATCTGTGCCGCGCCGAGCGCGACAGCCGCCGCCGAGAGCATGTCCGCGTCGATCGCGAGCGAGGAGGATGGCGCATCGAGCGGCGCGATGAGCGATGCCAGCTCGGGGCGGGATCGCAGGGCCATGCCGATCTGCTCGGCGTACTCCCCGGTCGCCGCGACGAGCGTGGGGATGCGTGCAAGGTCGGGCCGCAGGCGCGTGAGGAAGACCATAAGGCTGTTGAACTCCTCGGCGATGCGGGAGAGCAAGGCGGCGGGCGTCAGCGGCCGCTCTGTCGCGCGCGTCGCCGAATAGCCAAGGTCATCGAGGCGGCGCGCCACGAGCAGGGCCGCGCCATCGGTCGGGTGCGGCTCGGCGATCGTGAGGCGCAGGCAGGTGTTGCCGGGCTCGATCGCGACCACGAGCGGTTCGTCTGGCCAGGTGCTCAGGGCCAGATCGAGCATCGGCGCCGGCCCCGCCGCGACCGCGTGGACCTCAAGGCTGCCGCGCTTGAGGCCGTGGAACCCGGCGACCAACGCCGCGAGATGTTGCTCCGGTACCGCGATGGCATGGGCACGAAACCCGCTGCCTTGCCTGGCGCGATCGCGAAGCGGGATCAGCGTTGTCGCGATCGACGCCGGGTCGAGGTCGTAGAACCGGGCGAGCTCGGCCGCGGCGATCTCGCGCACGGGCGCTCCCGAGTCCGGCGGCGGCGTCTCGGCCGCGGCCTCGTTGGTCATCGAGTCGGGGACCTTCAGGTGGAGCGACGTGCCATCGAAGCCGCGTCGCCACAGCACCTCGGCGACGTGCCGGAGCTCATCGCGTGTCGGCACAGCCTCGCTTGTTCGGCGTCGAATGCGAGCCGTGCGCCACGACCCACCCGCGTCGCGCTGGGACGCCCGGACATACATGCTGCCGATATCGATGCCGATCGGCGTGTGCGTGTGGTGATGCCTGCTCATCGCGTGATCCCCTAGCGGCCAGCCGTTGCGGTGAGGTCGAACATGGGCAGGAAGATGCTGATCGCGATACCGCCGACGAGCAGGCCCATGCCGATCATGATGATCGGTTCGAGCAGCTTCGACAGGCTCCGCGCCGCGGTCTCGTTCTCCTGATCCATGAAGTCCGCGGCGTGTGTCAGCACGTCGCCAAGCCGCCCCGAGTCCTCGCCGGTTTGCACCAGCTCGCAGAACGATGGGTCGAACATGTCCGTCGCGCGCAGCGGCTTGGCGAGGCCGTCGCCTTGCTCGACCGCGGAGATAATGGGCCCCATCCGCTCGCGAACGTACACGTTGCCAGCCGTATCGAGCGCGACCGCGAGAGCGTCGGTGAGCGCGACCTTGTTGTGCAGCAGGATGCCAAGCACGCGCGCGACCCGCGCGGTAATGAACGAGCGGATCAGCGGCCCAAACCCTGGCAGCCGCAGGACGAGCGCATGCAGTGACCGCACGCCCGCCGGCGTGCGGAGCTGCCAGATCGCCACGCCGACGAGTGCGACAACCGCGGCAAGCCACGCGTACCAATGCGCACGCAGAAGCTCCGAGAGGCCCATCAGCATCCGCGTGGACAGCGGGAGCGGCGCGGAGAGGTTCTCGAACATCTCGGCGAATCTGGGCAGCACCGTGGTCACCATGCCGATCAGCACCGTCGAGCAGATGGTGATGAGAAACGCCGGGTAGATCATCGAGCCCCGGAGCGTCGCGTTCAGCTGCGACTGCCGCTCGAGGATCGTCGCCAGGTGCATGAGCATGTCGGGCAGCTTCGCGCCCGACTCGCCCGCCCGCACCAGCGACCGCGCGATCGGGTCGAACTTGTGCGGGTGCTTCTCCATGGCGTCGGCGAGCGTTGAACCCTGCTCGACGTCAACGCGCAGCTCATGCAGCACAGCCCGGAAGTCGTCGTCCTGGGACTGCCGCTCGGTCGCGGCGATTGCCTCGACCAAGGGCGTGCCCGCTGTGGCGAGCAGCGCGAGCTGGCGCATGAAGCGGGACGTCTGTTTTACGGCACCGGACTTGACGTGCTTGCTGCGAGCGGCCACGGTTGGTGCCGCGGCCTTGCCCGACGAGTCGAGCGAGGAGACAAAGATCTGCTGGGCGCGCAGCTGCGCCTCGGCCGCTGCGCGATCCTCCGCATCGATCACGCCCGACGCGGGCGCGCCGGAGAGTGTGAAGCCGCTGTAGGCAAACTTCATGCCGCGGCCCTCCCGGTGCTCGATCCAGCGTCGTCATCTGCCTCGTGGTCATCGTGCGTGACGCGGAGGACCTCTTCGAGTGTGGTCTTGCCGTCGCTTGCCAACAGCACGCCCTCGGCCCGGAGGTCGAGCACACCGGAGCGGTTGAGAAGCCGCCGAACCTCGTGCTTGGGTGCGGCGCCGTGGATGAGCCGGCGGATGTCGGGCGTGACTTCCATGACCTCGTAGATGCCGATCCGCCCTTGGAATCCAGAGTCGTGGCACTGCACGCAGCCGGCCCCCTTGAGGAAGGGCTGGCCCGCGCGTTCGGGGATCCGTGCGTCGGAGAGCACCTCGTCGGTCGGGTAGTAGCGCGTGGAGCAGTGGGGGCACACACAGCGCGCGAGCCGCTGCGCCGCGGCCCCGACGAACGCCGACGAGAGCAGGTACGACTCGATACCCATGTCGAGCAAACGCGAGATCGCGCCCGGGGCGTCGTTGGTGTGGAGCGTCGCGAGCACCGCGTGGCCGGTCAGCGCGGCTTGCACAGCGACGCGCGCGGTCTCCTGGTCGCGGATCTCGCCGACCATGATGATGTCCGGGTCTTGACGGAGGATCGACCGCAGCGCGCGTGCAAAGGACAGCCCGATGTTGTCCCGCACCTGGATCTGGTTGATCAGGTCGAGCTGGTACTCCACGGGGTCTTCGACCGTCACGAGGTTCTTCTCGGGCGACCGCATGAGGTCAAGCGCTGAGTAGAGCGTCGTCGTCTTGCCCGAGCCCGTGGGCCCCGTCACGAGCGTGAGACCGTGCGGGTTGGCGAGCATGCTCTTGAACCGGTCGAGCGCGTCGGCTCGCATGCCGAGGTCCTCGAGACGCACCTTCAGATTCGCCTTGTCGAGGATGCGGATCACGATCTTCTCGCCGAGCAGTGTCGGCATCGTGCTCACGCGGAGGTCGATCTCGCGCCCCTCGGCCACGATGCGGACGCGGCCCTCCTGCGGCATGCGTTTCTCGGCAATGTCCATCTTGCCGATCACCTTGATTCGGCTCGTGATGGCCGCGTGCAAGCCCTGCGGCGGGGTCATCAGGTCGCGCAGCACGCCGTCGATGCGATACCGCACGCGCGTCCCGGTCGCCGACGGCTCGATGTGGATGTCCGACGCTCTGTCCCGCACCGCCGTCATGAGCGCGACGTTGACCAGGTTGACGATCGGCGAGCCCTCGACGAGCGTATCGATCGCGGTCGAAGGATCGTCGTCGACCGACTCGCGTTCGATCACCTCCACGTCGGACGTGGTGAGACTCGTGAGGAAGGCGTCGATGTTGACATCGCCCTTGGCGTACTTCCCGATGAACTCGGCGATGTTCGCCTCGGTCGCGAGCACCGGGCGGATGCGCAGCCCGGTGAGCTGGCGCAGCCGATCGGTCGTCGTCAGCGACTGCGGCTCGGCCATCGCGACGGTCAGCTCATCACGCACCTTGAACAGCGGGATCGCCCGGAGTTTCTCGGCGTTCTCTCGGCCGACCAGCGGCAGCAGGGCCGGGTCCATCAGGCCGTGGCGGAGCTGCACGCCACGCACGCCCAGGCACGCCGCGAGCGTGCGCACGAGCACGGCCTGCGAGATCACACCCTGATCCACCAGCATCTGCCCGAGCATGCCGCCCGATGATCGCTGGTCTGCGAGCGCCCGCGAGAGCTCCTCCTCGGTGATCACGCCGTCGTGGACGAGCGCCTCGCCCAGCCGGGCGGGTGCGCGCCGGGGCATGCCGGGCTGCTCGGCCTTGGTGTTCTCTTCGTCGTTCGGTCGAGCGTCGTTAGTCATCGGAACGACCGCACCGCCGAGGGCGCGTCCTCATAGTGCTCGAAGTGGCTGGCGATGCCCGTGATGTCCAGCACGTCGCGCACGGTGTCGTTCAGCGCGCAGAGCTTCAGCGACGAGCCCGCGTCGGCGAGCTCGTCGGCGATGTCCAGCAGCGCCTCGAGCCCCTTTGAGTCGACGAAGTGCATGGTCGAGGCATCCACGACGACGCGGCCGAGGGAGCGAGACACCGTGTCGCGCAGCGTCGAGGCGAAGGCGATCGCGTCGTCTTCCGACAGCGAGCCCTCGGGCTTGACGACCGTGACCGCGCCGTGTTGGTACTCGGTAACGCGCATGGGTGCCTACCTGGCCCTCCGGATCATGCCGCGGCCGCGGCGGACGTCGAGCTCGTGCGGGTCGGGATGGTGACGGTGAACGTGCTGCCGGCGTTGACGATCGAGTCGAGCGTGATGTCGCCGCCGTGCATCCGAGCGAACTCCCGCGCGAGCGGCAGGCCCAGCCCGGTGCCGACGACGTCCGTCGTCCGGTCGTCCTTCACGCGATAGAAGCGCTCGAAGACCTTGTCCATCTGGTCGGCGGGGATGCCGATGCCCGAGTCGGCCACCGCGAAGACGAGTGAGCCCGCGTCCTCGGTGAGCGTGAGCGTGACGGTCCCGCCCGCGGGCGTGTATTTGAGCGCGTTGCCGATCACGTTGTGCAGGATGATGACGAGCTTGTCCCGATCCGCGCGGAGCAGCGGGTACTTGGGCGGCAGGTCGAAGTTCAGGGCGATCGACTTGTCCGCGGCCTGCGGCCCGAACTCTTGCCGCAGATCGTTCATCAAGGGCTCGAGGCGCACGTCGCCCAGGCCAAGCGACATCGCACCCGCCTCGATCTCCGAGACGCTCAGCATGTCGCCCACGATGCGGTCCAGCCGCGTCGCTTCCTGGTTGATGATGTTGATCGCGCGCGTGCGTGCCGAGACCTCCGAGTCCGGCAGGTCGATCAGCTCCTCGATGTAGAGCTGGATGTTCGTCAGAGGTGTGCGGAGCTCGTGGGCGGCCTGCTCGACGAACGCGGTCCGGGCCTTCTCCGCGGCGAGCTGACGCGTCGCGTCCTCGATCGTGATCACGGCCGAATGGCCCGCGTTTCCGGAGAAGGCGCGCAGGTTGACGCGAAGGGTTGCCGTCGTGCCCTCGCCGAGGTCGCGGTCGATGTGCAGCTCGGTCCGCTTGGGGCCGCGCCCGGCGAGGGCGGCCTCGATGGCGAACGAGGTATCCGCGTCAAAGGCGTCCTTGATCGAGCTGCCGCGGAGGGCGTCGGTCCGCATGCCGAGCAGGATCGCACACGCGCCGTTGGCGTACACCACCGTGCCCGCGGCATCGACGACCGCCAAGCCCACCCAAAGCGCGTCGCACGCCTGCGTCGTCTCGTCGGTGCGTATGGCCGATGCCAGGGTGGTTGCGCCCTCGTCGGCAGCCGTGGTGCTGGCGAGCAGTTTGGGCACAAGCGCGTTCCAAGCGCGCGCTTCGGCGCTGTCGGCCGGTGCGATCTCGAGCTCGTCGGTGAGTGTCACGCCCTCTGCTGCGGCGCGGGCGGCTCCGGTGATCGCCAGATGCGTCTTCAGACGCCCGAGCGCGAAGCGCCAACCCAGGAACGACGCGACGCCCGCGAGCACCGCGACGGTTGCCACCGCGATGCGGGCTTGCAGCTGCGTTGCCGGCGTCCCCGCCTGCTCGAGGGCGACGAGCCCCAGCCAGCCGGCGGCGCCGAGCAGCACGCAGGCGCCGCACGCGACGATGCCCGGCGCAAGCAGGGCCGCGTTGCTCGTGGTGAGCGAGCCGACGGGCGGCCACTGGCCGAGCGATCGGCGGGGCGCATCTGGTTTCGGGGCGTCTTGGGTCATGGTGGGATCTGTTCTCCGGCTCGGCTATCGGCACCACAGCCCATGGACTTGCGGGTCCTGACGCCACCCG
>CAYQAD010000073.1:0-2492 GCA_964415125.1 uncultured Phycisphaeraceae bacterium
TCTCGACCGACCTCGCCGCCGCCGAGGGCGCCCACGCGATCTACACCGACACCTTGGTCTCCATGGGCCAGGGCGACGAGACCGACGCGCGCCTCAGCGCCTTCGCGCACTACCAGGTCACCGAGCGCGTCATGGCCGCCGCCGACCCCCGCGCGATCTTCATGCACTGCCTCCCCGCGCACCGAGAACAAGAAGTTGCTTCCGCCGTGATCGACGGCCCACAATCCGTCGTCTACGACCAAGCCGAGAACCGCATGCACGCGCAGAACGCGCTGCTGACCAACCTACTCACCTAGTACCCGTCCCGCTCACCACATGCCGACCGCAGCGAAGCCCATCCAACCCCTTCCCGGAGCACGCACACGACCCGTGACGGTCAACGCGCACACCAACGACACCGAGTCCACGCGCGTCCGCGGCGCCGAGCCGGGCGACGAGCACGCCATCGCCGCGCTCATCGCCGCCTGGAGCGAGCAGGGCCTCACCCTCCCACGCACCGCCCAGCAGGTCGCCGAGTGCATCGGCGAGTTCGCCGTCGCCGAGCTCGCAACCGCCGGCGGCACGCGCGTCCTCGCCTGCGGCTCGCTCTCGGTCTTCGCCCCATCCATCGCCGAGATCCGCTCCGTCGCCGTCCACCCCGACGCCAAGGGCAAGGGCCTCGGCAAGGGCGTCGTCGAACGCCTCGTCGAAGAGGCCCAGCTCTTGGGCGTCGACCGCCTCGTCCTGCTCACGCGCGTGCCGCAGTTTTTCCGCCGATGCCAGTTCCACGACATCGACGCCAACGAGCTCCCCAGCGCCTTCCTCCAGGAAGCCATCGCCGGACGCGGGCGGTCGATCGAGGGCCGAGCCGTCATGACCCGCCCGCTCTACTAGCGCATGCCTGCCACCTCAGCTGCCACTCACCTGCCAAGCAGGGCAGTGCGCTTCGCAACCATCACGCCGCGTTGAGCTGGATGTCGATCGCCGCGAGGTCGAGCACCTCATACGTCCACGACTCGCCCGGCGCCCACCAGTACCGCACCAGCTCGCCCGACTCGGAAAGCCCAGCCACGCTGATCTGCCCCGACGCCGACGAGATGCCCGTCACCGCACGCTCGATGCTCGGCGCGCCCGGCATCTGATCCCCGATCGCCGCCGTCGACCAGCCCGTGCGCCCCGGCGCCCACCAGTACACCACCATCGTCCCGTCCGCGCGGAACCCCGCCACGTTCATCGCGCCCCAGGGCGTCACAAACGCGCTCACGCCCGCGCTGCTCAGCCTCGGCCCGTTCGCCGCAGCCGTCAGGTCCGTCGTCCGCCAACGCGGCTCGGCCGAGGGCACCCACCACGTCACCACAAGCTCGCCCTCGGCGTTCACGCCGCCAACATTGATCCCGCCCCAGGGCGTGAGGAACGCCGTCAGCCCGCCCGTGATCGCCGGCGCGCCCGTCGCGGCGCTCAGGTTCGTCATCGCCCACGACGTGCGCCCAGGCGCCCACCAGAACGCGATGATCTCCCCCGCCTCGTTCAGCCCCGCGATGTTGTGCGCATCCCACGCCGTCACGAAGCTCGTGAACCCACCGACAATCGTCGGCATCGAAACGCCCGCCAACGCGAGGTCCGCGCCGATGCTGCTGAACCGCCACGTCGCCCGGCCGTCGGCATCGAGCGCGCCCTGCTGGTACGTCACCAACTCGCCCTCGCCCGTCAGCCCCGCAAGCGTCACGCGACCATCCCCAGCCGTCATCCGCACCAGGTTCGTCGCGATCGCCCTCGCCCCCTCGAGCCCCGCCGCAAGCTGCACCGATTGCCACACGTCGTCGACGCCCCGCTCGAGCACCACGAGCCCCTCGCCCGAGGTCACCAGCGCCACGTTCAGCAGGCCCGTGAACGAATCAACCCACACCGTCACGCCCGGCGACACCTCGCCCGTCGCGAGCCCGGTCAGGTCGATCCGCGACCACACGTCGCCATCGCGCTCAAAGAGATTCACCGCGCCGTTCGAGTCCCGCCGAACGAACCACGTCCCGCCGCTGTCATCGCCCGTGCCAACCACATCCTCCGCAGCCGCAGCACCGCCGCCAGCCTCAGGCTCGTCGGCTGGGGGCGGCGGGGGCGCCGCCTCGACCGAAACCCGCAGCACACGCGTGTCGGCCGACCACGACGAACCGTCCCAGACCCGCACGACCGCGAGGTCAAACGTCCCTGCTTCGCCCGGCGTCCAACGAACCACATCGCCCGCCGAGATCCGGTCACCCGCGACAATCGTCGCGCCCGAATCCCGTGTCACGGGTCCGGCAAGCAGCTGAACAATCTCAAAGTGCAGCCCGTCGCCCTCGGGGTCCTGCGCCGTCGCGGCCGCCAGCAGCTCGGCGTACCCAAGCGACCACGCCGTCCCCGCAACAAGCCCGTCGAAGGGCGACAGCCCGTCAAACTCGGGCGACCCGTTCACCACGCCAACCACGACAACACCCGCCCCGTTCGACACCGCCGACCCGTCGTACGCGAGCAGC
>CAYQAD010000073.1:2592-10376 GCA_964415125.1 uncultured Phycisphaeraceae bacterium
AACCACGACAACACCCGCCCCGTTCGACACCGCCGACCCGTCGTACGCGAGCAGCCTGAACGCCGGCGTCGTGCCCACCGCCGAAGCAGCGGGCGTCCACACAAGCGAGTCCCCGCTCGAGAAAATGCCACCCGTCACGACCGTCCCGTTCAGCTCGAGGGTGCCAGACTCCACGCCCGTGATAATGAACGAGATCGCATCACCGCCGTACGGGTCGCTCGCGCTCGCCGCGAGCGACCCAAAGTCGATCGCCATCGCCTGCCCCGCGACCGCGCCGCTCAGGTCCGCCGCCGACTCAAAGACCGGCCGCGCGTTCACGTCAACCACGACGTCCACCGGCTTCGACGACGCAAGGCTTCCATCGGAAACCACAACACGCAGCGCCGTGGTCATCCCGTACACGCCCTCGCCCGGCGTCCACACGATCGACTCACCCGCCGCCAGCGAGCCGCCCGAAAGCGTCAGGTCAACCCCGCCCTTGGTGATCGTCCCCGCCAGCGCCCCGTCGAACTGGAACACCAGCGCATCGCCCTCCGCGTCCGTCGCGTCCGAAGCCGCGAGCAACGCCGCGTGCGAGATCGTGTACGACACGCCCTCCGTGCCAGCCGGGAAGCTCGCTACGGTCCCAAGCTCGGGCGCCGTGTTCACCACACCCATCGCAACGATCGCCTGCGCCGCCGCGAGCACGTCGATGCGCTTGTACGACTCGTTGGTGTTGTTGACGTTATCGTCCTCGTCGTCCCCGTCGAAGATCGTCACACCCGTATCGCGGATGAGGTCCACGAACTCCGCCGTCGTCAGCCGGCGGCCGAGCACCTGCTCCGAGAGCTGCTGCAGGATCACCGCCACGCCCGCGATATGCGGCGAGGCCTGGCTCGTCCCGCTGATCGCCGTCGTGCTCCCCGTCGCGCCCGCGCCCGTCGTGATGCCACCCGGCGCGAAGATGTCGAGGAGCGACGCGTGCCGCTGGCTAAAGGGCGTGATCCGGTCCGCGCCCGTCGTGTACGCCGTGCTGCTGCCCTGGTAGTTGATCGGGCCGCCCTCGTCACGCGCGTAGCTCGCGCCCACCGAGATCACGCTCGGATCCACCGCCGGATACCCAACACCCTGCAGCCCGCCGTACGCATAGAACTGGTTGCCCGCCGCCGACACGTTGATCACGCCCATGTTCATCAGCGAGCTCAGCTCGTCGCTGATGCCGTAGATCGTCCGCTCGCGGTCGTGGTTCACCTGGTCGCTCAGCGACATGTTCACGCTGACGATGTTGTATGTGTCCACGTTCGCCACAACCCACTGCAGCGCCTGCTCGATGTACGAGAAGGACCCGCCAAGGTTGTCGCGGAACACCTTCAGGATGATCAGGTTCACGCCCGGCGCAATGCCCGGGAACGTCCCGTTCCGCGAGCCGATGATGCTCGCCACATTCGAACCGTGCCCGTTCGGGTCCGAGGCGTCCGCGTCACCCATCGCAAAGTCGTAGTGGTACACGATCGAGTCCGCGACGCCGTCGTTGTCGCTATCCGGCCCGAACCAGCTGTGGTCCAGGTCTGCGCCCGTGTCGAGCACCACCGCCGTCATCCCCGATCCATCGATCCCCGCAAAGAGCGAGTCGTTCCGGAACGCCGTTAGGCCGATTAGGTCGTCCCCTTGCACCGCCGCAGACGAGATCACCGGATCGCCCGTCGCCGCCACCCCATCCACAGGCTCCACGTACGCCGCCGCGTCCGAGCCCGTCGTCGACCCCGGGTACCACGCCACCGGCGAGTCCGCCCCACTCAGAAGCGTCCGCGGCTCGAGCCGATCTAGCTCAAGCGATCCACCAGCCCCATCGAGCCCACCACGCCCGAGCCCACCCCGACCGAGACCACCCCGAAGCCAGTTCCCACCCTTGCTTTCCACGGCTGCGTCCTCCACATCGATCGCGCGACGTCGAGAACACCCTGCAATTCACCCCATGCACACGCGAACACCCACACCCACGCAACCCCCGGGCACCAGGCAAGCTGTACCGCCTCGAACGATCGCCCCCGTTCTCGGCCCCACACCCGCCTGCCCATAACCGCACGGACGACCCCCGCCGCCAAACCCAACAGGCAGGCCCAGCAGGCAGGCCCAGCAGCCAACCCCAGCCCCCGCCCTACTACACTCACTCACCGCCCGGCCAGGCCGCCCGGCCCCCCCCGGCCAAGCACCGCCGACCGGGCCAAGCCAAGCCCCACCACACCCGCCCGCACCGCCCGCGGGCATCGGAGACACCCGTGGACACCAAGCCCAACATCCTCGAAGCCATCGGCGACACCCCCCTCGTCCGGCTCAACAAGATCGCCACGCCCGACATGGCCGAGGTCTACGCCAAGTGCGAGTTCATGAACCCCTGCGGCTCGGTCAAGGACCGCATCGCATGGCACATCATCGAGCAAGCCGAGAAGCAAGGCCTCATCAAGCCCGGCGGCACCATCGTTGAGAACACCTCGGGCAACACCGGCCTCGGCCTCGCCATGGTCGCCGCCGTCAAGGGCTACAAGTGCGTCTTCACCCTCCCGGACAAAATGTCCCAGGAGAAGATCGACATGATGAAGTCCTTCGGCGCCGAGGTCGTCGTCACACCCACCGACGTCCCCGGCGACTCACCCGAGCACTACGTCAACACCGCAAAGCGCATCGCCTCCGAAACCCCCGGCTCCTACTACGTCGACCAGTACCACTCGCCCCTCAACACCGAGGCCCACGAGGTCCTCACCGGCGCAGAGATCTACCGACAGACCGACAACGGCAAGTTCGACGCCTTCGTCGCAGGCACCGGCACCGGCGGCACATGCTCCGGCGTCGGCCGATACCTCAAGAAGCACAACTGGCCCGGCAAGGTCATCGGCGTCGACCCCATCGGCTCCGTCCACCACCAGCTCTTCCACACCGGCACACTCCCCGACCCCCACGTCTACAAGGTCGAGGGCGTCGGCGAGGACATCCCATGCGGCGCCTTCGACATGGAATGGGTCGACGACGTCAGGCAGGTCACCGACAAGCAGTCGTTCCTCATGGCCCGACGCCTCGTCCGCGAAGAGGGCCTCTTCGCCGGCGGCTCCTCCGGCTCCACCGTACACGTCGCCATCGAAGTCGCACGCGAGCTCGGCCCCGGAAAGAAGGTCGTCGTCATCCTCTGCGACTCCGCAACCCGCTACATCACCAAGCACCTCTCCGACGCCTGGATGAAGGACCACGGCTTCCTCGAAGCCTCACCCGACATGGGCTACGTCGAGGACCTCCTCACACACCGCAAGAACACCACCGACAAGCCCATCACCGCATCCGCCGCCACCACCCTCGCCGACCTCGTCGGCATCTTCCGCTCCACCGGCGTCTCCCAGATCCCCATCACCACCAACGGCTCGGGCCGACCCGACGCCATCGTCCACGAGGTCGACATCCTCCGAGGACTCCACGCCGGCGACGTCTCCCTCGACTCCGCCGCCGAGCAGGTCGCCCACCCCATCGGCGGCCTCATCCACCCCAAGGCACGCATCGAGGAGCTCTACCACATCTTCGAGACCGATCGCGTCGCCGTCGTCGTCGACGGCCAAGACCTCAAGGGCATCGTCTCCCAAATCGACCTCATCGAGTTCCTCGCCGCCACCAAGCGCAACTAGCACCCACCAAAGAACTGTGCCACTGACCCACCACTTCCCGTGCCACTGACCCGGCTCTGTGGGTCAGTGCCTTCCCACCTCAACCCCAAACCCACAACCAAGGACACCCATGCACAACGAGGCCCACTTCGGCACCCGCGCGGTCCACGCCGGCCAGTCCCCCGACCCCTCCACCGGCGCCGTCATGACCCCCATCTACATGACCTCCACCTACGCCCAGCCAACGCCCGGCGAGTTCAAAGGCGAGTACGACTACTCACGCTCAGCCAACCCCACCCGCACCGCCCTCGAAGGCAACCTCGCAGCGCTCGAGAACGCCAACCACGCCCTCACCTTCTCCTCAGGCTGCGCCGCACTCGCCTGCATCCTCCACACCCTCAACTCCGGCGACCACGTCGTCGTCTGCGACGACGTCTACGGCGGCACCTTCCGCATCTACGACAAGGTCTTCAAGCAGCTCGGCATCGACTTCACCCAGGTCGACATGACCGACCACGACGCCACCGCCGCCGCCATGACGCCGAAGACCAAGATGGTCTGGATCGAAACGCCTACCAACCCCCTCCTCAAGGTCATCGACATCAAGGCCGTCGCCGACCTCGCCCACGCCAAGGGCGCCTTCGTCTGCGTCGACAACACCTTCGCCACCCCCTATCTCCAGAACCCCCTCGACCTCGGCGCCGACATCGTCAGCCACTCCTCAACCAAGTACATCGGCGGCCACTCCGACATCGTCGGCGGCGCCCTCATGACCCGCGACCCCGCGCTCCACGAGCGGCTCAAGTTCTTCCAGAACGCCGTCGGCGCAACCCCCTCCGCCTTCGACTGCTTCCTCCTCCTCCGTTCCACCAAAACCCTCCACGTCCGCATGCAGCGCCACTGCGAGAACGGCCGAGCCATCGCCGAGATGCTCGAGGCATCATCCAAGGTTAGGTCCGTCGTCTACCCGGGCCTCCCAAGCCACCCCCAGCACGAGGTCGCCAAGAAGCAGATGCGCGACTTCGGCGGCATGGTCACACTCACCCTCGACACCGACCTCGCCGGCACACGCCGATTCCTCGAAGCACTCCGTGTCTTCACCATCGCCGAGAGCCTCGGCGGCGTCGAGTCGCTCGTCGACCACCCCGCCATCATGACCCACGCCTCCGTCCCCGCCGACCAGCGCGCCCAGCTCGGCATCGCCGACAGCCTCATCCGCCTCAGCGTCGGCGTGGAAGACATCGCCGACCTCAAGGCCGACGTCGACCAAGCACTCAGCGCCATCTAACACGCAAGCAGCAACCCACCCAAAACGAAAAAGGCCCCCGCCAGCCAGGCGGGGGCCTTGTCAGTCACCGACTCACGCGTTCACCCGCTCACGGGCAACCCGCACCCCAAAGCGCCAGGTAGAACGAGAAGTCCGAAAGCGTCACCGAACCATCGGGCACGCCGTTGGCCGTGCCGTCGGTCGTCAGGTCCGCAGCCAGATCGCCCGAGCCCCACAGCGCCAGGTAGAACGAGAAGTCCGAGAGCGTCACGACGCCGTCCGGAATGCCATTCGCCGAGCCGTCGGTCGTCACGTCCGCCGGGCTGCACGGCGTCGGCCCACTGCCGCACGTGACCTCGAAGATGTGCACGTCGCGGTTGGCAAAGTCCAGCACCGCCAGACGCTGCGTCTCGGGCTCCCAAAAGAAGTCATAGATGCCGTTGCCCGTGAAGATCTGCGGATCACCGAGCAGGTCATCAGCAAAGTCCACCGAGAAATCCACCGGCGAGCCGTCGGGGTTCACAAACGTCGGGCTCTGCGCTACGCCGTTGAAATCCACGTACTTGATCACGTCGAGCCACGCCTGGCCCGTGCCAGTACCAGTCCGGCTGTTGTACACCACCAGATCGCCCTGGTCCTCGCAGATGCCGTGCAGGATCTCAACGTGCTGCCCGACGGTCTGGAAGTTGCCCTCGTCAACACGCTGCTGGTTCGTGATCTCGCCAGCCGAGAAGAACGTCGAGTCGCCCGGGTTCTGATCCGGCACGCGCGTCGCAAGCACCAGGTCGTTGTCCGCCCGCCCAGCGAGCAGGCCGCCACGCGGATCGATGTTCAGATCCTGCCAAAGCACCGAGTCACGCACCGGCCAGAGCCGCGGGCCCATGCCATCGACCGCGTTGTACAGGTTGTTGCCGAAGCCCATGTCCAGCACGTCCTTGTCGTAGCCGTACGGCCCGAGCAGGAAGTCGTTGCCCAGCGAGTCGTCCCCGCCGTCAAGAATCGCGACCGCCGCGTCCGCATCGATCACGCCGTCCGGCCCAAGGCCGAAGTCGTAGCTGTCGATGCCATCGCCGAGCCCGCTGTTGTCCGCGTCGGGCCCGAAGTCCCACGACACGCCACCCGCACCGCGGCGCTGCGGCGGCAGCAGGAACTCATCCGGCGCAAGCAGAATCGGGTTCTGCTGTGTGTCGATGTCCCAACGCTGCACCTGGTTCGGATCGCCCACCACCTCCGTCACGTCGCTCGCAGCGAGCAGGCCGAAGTCCGTGCCCGGGTAGTAGTCCATGCCCACATACCCGCGGAACAGCGTCGGGTTGGTCTTCACCGAGTTCGGCACAAACCAGAACAGCCGCTGAGGACCGTTCTCCAGGAAGATGTTCGAGATACGAATGATCTGCACCTGGTTGATCGCCGGGTCCGGCGTGCTGTTGCGGAAGCCGCCGATGAACAGGTTGTCGCCCTGCAGCACGACCGTCACCGGGTTCGACCCGATGAAGAACGCGTTGAACGGGTTCATCGGATCGCCGCCCTCGTTCGTCGCCGACAGCACATCAACGTTCTCGGTGTGGATCAGCGTGAACTCGACCTGCGCCGAAGCCGCCGAGACCGCGAACCCCGCCGAAAGCGTCATCGCGATTGCCTTGGTCATGCACCCCATGGGTGGCTCTCCTCGTGTTTGAGCCCGGTCTGCACCGGACTGGTTCCGAACCTGATTCATCCAAACGGCAGACGACCCACAGCCGCGAGCTCCCTCGCACCCGGCTGCATCGGTGGTCATCTCCCGAAGATTCTATAACAATCCACCCCCGCCCCCTACCCCAACTCGCACCAAACCTCCACGAATTCACATGGGGCACCAGCCCGCCCCGCGCCGCCGCATCTCCCCCACAGCTCCCAGCCCGCCCAGAGTCACACCCCGTCCATCGCCAGCCGAGCCGCCCCCCGCGCCGCGTGATGCCGGCTGTCCCCGCACGCCAGCACCCAATCCCCACGCGCCACGCTCGTCAGCCCGTCGCGAATCACCCCCTCGAGCACGCCGCACCGCCCAAACGCAAGCCCTACGCCGCCCAACAGCACGACCCGGTCGGGCCTGTAGATCGCATGCCCGATCCGAATCGCCCGCGCCAGCGCCACCACCGCCGGGTCATCCGCGCCAAGCCCCTCGATCGCCCCCGCAAGCCCATCACCAAACCGCGCCCGAAGCGCAGCCAACCCCACGTACGCCTCGAGCGACCCCCGCCCACCATCGGGCCCCACCGCCGCCGCGCCCGAAGCATCGAGCACCCCCACGTCCATCTGCCCGAAATGCCCCGAACCACCACCCGAACCAGCCCCCACCCGCAACAGCGCCACACCGTCAAGCACGCACGCCCCAACCCCCGTCCCCATCGCCACGCCAAGCGTCCGCCCCGACCACCCGCGCCCCACGACCACGTCATGCGTCGCCGCGTGCGCATCCCCAACGACCACAGCCCCACGCTCACTCGTCGACACTCCAGCAAGCAACCCATCCACCGGCACACCCTCGAGCCCCGGCGCGTTCACACTCCGCACCACGCACCGCCGCTGCGGATCAAACCGCCCCGGCAGGCAAAGCCCAACCTGCGCCGCCTCGAGCGCCGTCGCGCCGCCGCACGCACGCACCGCCTCGCCAATCGCATCACGCACAACGCCCGCGTCGGGCCTCGCATACCCCGAGCTCACACCCTCCCCTACCACCACCCCATCGCGCAGCACCGCCGCCTTCACCGAAGACCCGCCAATATCAACCCCGAGCGAAACCACACCCATCGCGCCCGCCGTCACGGCTGCGCCGCCGCACGATCCGCAAGCGCCGCCGAGATCGCATCCCGCGCCGCCTCCCGCCCGCGAACATCGCCCACCCCGCCCGG
>CAYQAD010000074.1:0-10315 GCA_964415125.1 uncultured Phycisphaeraceae bacterium
GTAGTCGAGGCTGAAGGCGCCGGCGGGGCGGTGGTTGCCGGAGAGGCCCAGGCCGCCGAAGGGGAGGGCGCTGGAGGCGCCGGCGGTGCCGGTGTTGACGTTGACGCAGCCGGCGCGGGCCTCGGCGAGGAAGCGGTCGATGGTGGCCTGGTCCTTCGAGAAGATCGAGGAGGCGAGGCCGAAGCGGGTGGCGTTTGCCTGGTGGATCGCGTCGTCGAGGTCGCGGGCGATGGAGATGCGGAGGAGGGGGCCGAAGGTTTCTTCGTCGCAGCCTGGGTCACAGCTGGCGTCGTCGGCGTCGCGATCGAAGCGGTCGACCTGGATGACGCTGGGGGTGACATAGTGGCCGGTGCCGAGGTGGTCGGGGATGGTTGCTTCGACGAGGACGGTTGCGCCGGCTTTGGCGTACTTGGCTTGTGCGTCGAGGACGGCGTCGCGGGCCTGGGCGGTGACGAGGGGGCCCATGAACACAGGATGCTCGGCGTCGGGCGGGCCGACGATGAGGGTGCTGGCGGACTTGCAGATCGCGGCGATGACGCGGTCGGCAACGGCCTCGTGGACGATGACGCGGCGTGTGCAGGTGCAGCGCTGCCCGGTGGTGATGAAGGCGCAGCGGACGCACTCGATGGCGGCCTGGCGGAGGTCGCTATCTGGCATGATGACGGCGGGGTTGTTGCCGCCCATCTCGAGCGCGACGATGCGGCCCGGGTGGTCGAGATTGGCTTCGAGGATGCGGCGGCCGACGGGCCAGGAGCCGGTGAAGAGGATGCCGTCGATGTCGGCGTGGGTGGTGAGTCGCTGGGCGACGTCGGCGGCGCCCTGGACGACGCTGAGCGTGCCGGGGGGTGCGCCCTCGGCGGCGAGTGCTTCGGCGTAGACCTCGCCGAGGAGCTGGCCGACGGCGGGGGTTTTGTCGGAGGGCTTGAGGACGACGGTGTTGCCCATGGCGAGTGCGGGGATGATGTGGCCGTTGGGCAGGTGGGCGGGGAAGTTGAATGGGCCGATCACGGCCATGACACCGTGGGGCATGAAGCGGCAGGTGGCGCGTTTGGTGTCGTTGACCGTTGACTCGAAGCCGGTGACGCGGGACATGCCGGCGCCCGCGGCGGTGGAAAGGGTGATGTCGATCTTGCCGGCGAGGATGCCGGCCTCGCCCTTGGCGTCCCAGAGTGCCTTGCCGGTTTCTTCGGAGATCAGGCGGGCGAAGTCGTCGACGCGTGCTTTGAAGAGGTCGCGGACGCGGTGGAGCACGCGGGCCCGGTCTTCGAGCGGCGTGCGTGACCAGGCGGGGAGGGCGTCGCGTGCGGCGGCGACGGCGGCGTCGACGTGGGCGGGCTTGGGCACGCCTCGCCAGATGACGCGCGCGGGATCGGCGGGGGCGGTCGAGACGATCTCGCCCGGGCCGGCGGGGTCGAGCAGGACGGCGGTGCCTGCGATGAGGTCGGCGGGCGGGTTGGCGAGTGGTGTGGGCATGATTCGCTCGGGCGGTTGTCGTTAGTCGGGGAACTCGGACTTGATGCGTTGGATGGTTGCGTTGATGACCTCGGCGAAGCGCTTTGGGCCGATCGAGACGGGGCGGGAGCGATCGTCGCTCGCTTCGGGGTGGAGCGTGAGGTAGGCCTCGTCGAGATCGACCTCGGGCAGGTCGTGCGGGACGCCGGGGAGGGGCTTGAAGTCCAGGCGGGCGAAGGCGACCTCGTCGCCGACGGCCACGTTGAGGGCGTGCTGGGCTTCGGCGCTGAAGGCGATCGCGTCGCCCTCGATCGCGGCGCGCGTGCGCACGGCGCGGAAGCCTTCGGCGGGGTCGTAGACGGAGATGATGGAGTCGGCGGGGCTCACGGCGGACTCGGCGACGAGTGTGGCGGTTTGCGTGCGGAGGCGGTCCATGGTGCTCAGGCGTGTTTCGAGGTGCGCGCCGGCGTCGAAGGGATCGACGCGGTGGACGTAGCGGAAGCCGATGTCGGTGAGCATGGCGGCAGCGCCGCGCGTGTAGGGGCCGACCTGGCCCAGGAACTCGAGCACCTCGTCCTCGAGCAGCGAGAGGTTGACGGTCGCGGGGAGGAGGTTGTACATGAACTCGCGGCGGTCGCGGACGGTGGAGAGGCGGTCGGCGTTTTCATAGGAGAGGTTGATGAACTTGCGGGGCATGTGGCGCCAGAAGGTGTTGCCGTCGTTGTAGGGATCGAGGGGTGCCATCATTTCGGCCATGATGCGGTCGGAGAAGAGGGTTGGGTGGCGGTGCATGAACTGGAATCGGCAGTAGCTGAGGAGCTTGCCGAGGCCGCCGCCGCGTTCTTCGACGCGGAGGACGTTGCCGCCCAGCTCGGTGGGGCGTGCGGAGTCTTCGAAGAGCACGGCGTAGATGTGCTCGGTGTGTCCGGAGATGATCGCGCGGCCGGAGACCTTGTCGGTCTTGGTGAGTGAGGGTGAGTGGCGGACGACTTTGAGGAGTTGGAAGGAGAGGTTGGGGTGCTCGGGGTCGCCCATGCCGCAGCGGATGCCGGAGGTGCCGACGACCTCGCCCGCCGGATTCTCGAGGACGAAGATGCAGACGTGGCGTGCGCGGTCGTAGTCGGCGGGGGCCTCGCCGGCGGCGGCGATGGCGAAGGTGTTGAGCGCGTTGTCGACGAACTCGCGGAGCTGGGGCTCGTGGGGGGGGAGGTTGATGAAATTGCCCGTCTTGGCGAGCTTGAGGAGTGCGGGCAGATCGCCCTCGCGGACTTGTCGCATGCGGTACACGGGTGTGCTCCTTTGGTGCCGCGGCGCGGTCAGACCGCGACCTTCGCGAGGGCACGCTCGATGCAGGCGAAGACGCGGGGCCAGTCCTCGAGCTTCATGACACCCAGGGGCGGGAGCATGCGGACGTGGTAGGGATCGTGGCCGCACCAGAAGAGGATGACGCCCTCGTGGAAGCACTCCTTGCAGACCTTGATGATTTTGTCTTTGTCGCCGGCGAAGGGCGTGAATCGCATCATGCCGCCGACGCCGCCGACGATGTCCTCGGCGCCGGGCTTGCCGAAGACACCGCGGACGGGGGGGAACCATTCGGGGTGCTTGTCGGCGAGTGCGCGGACGTGCTTGCGGAACTCGGCGTGGTGCTGGGCGATGAGGCCGGATTCGCCGTAGTAGTTGCCGTCGCGGAGGCGCTCGATGACGCGGGTGCCTGCGCGGAAGGTGGCGCTCTCGCCGGTGAAGGTGCCGCTGAGCAGGCCGGGCTTGGGGTTGTATTCGTCGGTGTAGAGCGTTGCGCAGGCCTGGGACATTTTGCCGACGCAGAAGACGTCGACGTAGTCGCCCAGGTCGAGCATGTCGTAGGCGAACATCTCGGTGGTTCGGCCCCAGGACTGGATCTCGTCGTCCCAGATCGCGACGTTGCGGTCGCGGCAGACGTCCATGAGGGCCTTGAAGTAGTCGCGGGTGGCGGTGTTGAAGCCGCCCTCGCCCTGGACCAGCTCGAAGATGAAGCAGGAGTGCTGGTTCGGGTAGCGGTCGAGGTACTGGGTGAGGTGCCAGACGGCCATATCGATGTAGCGCTTGGCGCCCATGCGCTCGGCGGCGACGTGGTCGTAGAAGGGCATGTAGTCGACGAGCGTGCTCAGCGGGATGCCCTGGCGGTTGCCGGGCGAGTCGCCGATCTGGGCCATGGTGATGGTTCGGCCCATGAAGCAGTCGGCGAAGGCGAGCACGCGGGGTGCGCCCTCATGTTTTTGCATGCAGACCTTGAGGGCGTTCTCGTTGGCGAGCGCGCCGCCGGTGGAGATGAAGGCGTGCTTGAGGCGTGAGCCCTTGGCGGCCTCGGCGAGGAGGACCTCGCCGAACTCGAAGGCGTCGAAGTTGGAGACGAGGTTGCCGTGCTTGAGTGTGTTGGCGAAGCCGCCCTCGACGGCGGCGCGGACCATGTCGGGCTCGGCGTGCCCGAAGAAGTGGACGCCGATGCCGGTGATCATGTCCCACTTGACCGAGCCGTCGAGGAGCTCGACGAGCGCGCCATTGCCGGCCCCCGAGCCGATGTACGGGTAGAGCAGTCCCTTGCCTCGGACCTCGGCGGCGCGATGCATGAGCGCGTCGTAGGACTCGGCTTTGTCGGCGTCGGGGCCTTTGGCGTCGGTGATGAGGGCGCTCTTGGCCTGGACCTCGGCGACGATGGTGTCGATCGCGGCGGTGAGGGCGGGGGAGGCGGCGAGCTGCTCGCCGATGGTGGCTGTGTTGGTGGTTGTCATTGGTTTCCTTTACTCGGCTCGATCCGGCGTCGACCGTGGCGGCTTGCGTTGTTGCACGCTTTGGAGCCGACGGGACGCGGAACTGGTTATGGGGTCTTTGGGACGGCGACGCGTCCTTCGGCGATGCGTGCGAGGAGGACGGCGAGGAGTTGGCAGCGCTCGACGAGGCTCGTGAGGTCGATCCACTCGTCGGGGGTGTGCAGGCCGCCACCTCGGACACCGAGGGTGTCGATGGTGGGCAGGCCGGCGTGTTGCATGATGTTGCCGTCGCAGACGCCGCCGGTCTTGGCGAAGGGGAGCTGCTGTCCGAGGTCTTCGGCGACGGCGCGCGCTGCGAGGCCGAATGCCTCGACGGCGGGGGTCATGGGCTTGGCAGGTCGGTTGAAGAGCGTCTCAACGCGGACGGCGGGCATGGCGCCTGGCGCGGTCTCGATGGCGCGGAGCTGCTGCTCGATGATCTCGGCGGCGGCGTTGTCGGGGTAGCGGCAGTTGCCCCAGGCTCGGGCGTGGTCGGGCACGGCGTTGGCGGCGACGCCGCCCTCGATGGGGCCGATGTTGAGCACGCGGCCGGCGTGGGGCTCGGGCATGTCGCCCACGGCGACGATCGCGCGGCCGAGGGCGGTGACGGCGGAGACGCCCTCGGTGAAGGCGCGGCCGACGTGCGCGGCGCGGCCCTTGGTCTCGATCATGAACTGGCCGCTGCCCACGCGCTCGATCGCGAGCGAGCCGTCGGCGAGGGCGGGCTCGAGGGCGATGCCCAGGTCGTGCTTGGTTGAGGCGTCGGCGAGCGCTGCGGTGGAGTGGAAGGTGCCGGTTTCTTCGTCGGAGTTGAGCAGGTAGGTCCAGGCGACGTCGGTGCCCGTGTCTTCGAGCGCTTCGAGGGCGTGGAGGGCGATGACGAGGCCGCCCTTCATGTCGACGCAGCCCGGGCCGGTGGCGGTCTTGCCATCGGGTGCGATGCTCAGCGTGTTGAAGTCGGAGTCGGGGTCGTGGACGGTGTCGAGATGGCCGGCGATGAGGACGCGGCGCTCGGTGGCGGTGCGGGTGCGATCGCAGATGGCGGTCGGCGGGATGCCGCCGGCGGGCTGGCCGTCGAGCCACGCGGGCTTGGGGTCGCCCGGGACGATGGTGGTCGTGGCGCCGAGCGCTTCGAGGCGTGCGGTGAGGATGGCGCGGGTCTCGTCGAGCCCGGGCGTGTGGTGGCGGCCGGTGGGCGTGTTGACGTGGCGACGGAGGTCGTCGAGCAGCGGGGCTGAACGGTCGGCGATCGCGCGGGCGAGTCTGGATTCGGTGTCGGTGAGGGGCATGGCGGCGTGCGTGCGCCGGGTTTGGCGCGGGTGGGGAGTGGGATGGAGCGGCGGATGGGCGTCTGCCGCCGTCCGCACGTCGCGGCCAGCAGGGCGGGGTGCATCATAGCGGATCGGCGTGTGCGTTTCAGCCCGCGTGGGCGGCCGGCTGGGTCAGCCGATGGTCGCGAGGATGGTGATGGAGAGGGCGAGCGTGGCGAGGGCGACGATGCGGACGCGCCGGCCGCGGGCGCGAGCCGTGCCGGCGAGCGCGGGCTCGCCGATCAGCGCGACGACGGCGCGCTGTCGGCCGACGATCGAGCCGTGGCGGAAGGTCCATCGGTGGGGCGAGGCACCGTTGACCGAGGCGACGCGGCCGAGCGTTGCGGCGGTGATCGTCGCGGCGGATTCGGTGACGATGTCCGAGCCCTCGTCGCGCGCGAGGACGCCCGCGGCGAAGGCGTCGGCCTCGAGCTCGAAGGCTCGGCTCGCGGCGCCGAAGGCGGCGAGCGCGACAACAAGCGACGCGAGGGCGACGGTGGTGGTCGCGGCGTCGGTGGCGGGGACTCGCAGCGCGGCGGCTGCGGCGGAGGGCGCGAGCAGGGCGGCGGCGATGCAGACGAAGAGCCAGGGGATGTGCCGGCGGCGGACGTGGCCGACCTCATGGGCGACGACGACGTCGAGGTGCTTGCCCGCGAAGGACTCGAGCAGGGCGTCGGTGAGGAGCAGGTAGCGGAGGCCCGGGACGAAGCCGACGATCGCGCCGTTGGCTTGGGTGCCGGCGGTGGGCCAGAGGTAGACGCGGCGGAGCTTGCCTCCGGCGCGGCGGATCGCGGCGAGCACGGCGTCGCGCATCGGGCCCTCGGCGAGCCGACGTGCGCCCCAGATCGCGCGCACGAATCGGGGCATCAGCGCGACCATCGCGAGCATGAGCGTGATCTCGATGGTCGAGGCGATGGTCTCGGCGCGTTGCGCCCCCCACCGCTCGACCATGGCGGGCCAGGCGGCGACGAGGGATTCGGCGAGCGTCGCAACGATCGCGACGGGGACGAGCACGAGCGCGTACTGCTGGCGCACGACGAGCATGAGGCGTGTGCGGAGGGAGGGGCCGGCGTGGATGGGCGTGCCGGCGTCGAGCTGTCGCAGAAGGGTCGCGTGGTGGAGGCGGGCTTCGATGCGGTGGGCGCTGGCGAAGGTCGCGAGCATCGCGATGAGGGGCGGGGCGATGGCGAGGGCCTCGTCGAGCAGGATGCGGTTGCCGACGAGGGTGCGAACGGCGTCGAGCCAGCCGAGGGGCCAGACGCACAGGCCGAACGCGATGACGATGGCGCGGCGGGCGTGGCGTGTGGTGGCGAGCGCGCGCAGGCCGGCGCGGATGTTGCCGGTGCGGTCCATCCGCGCGAGCCCCTGGCGGGCGGCGATGTCGGCGATGAGGACGATGGTGGCGAGGACGGCGGGAGTGATCGCGGCGGCGGCGGTTGGCGTGGCCCACACCGCGCCGGTGGCACGCTCGCGTAGCGCGATCGCGGCGACGCACGCGATCAGGAGCAGCAGCATCAGCGGGACGGCTCGGCGATGGGGATCTCGCCGAGGTCGATGACGACGCCGCTGGGCTGGTAGTAGTCGGCGTTGAGGGTGCTGGCGTTGATGCTCGTGAAGACGACGTTGTTTCGGCCGGAGGCGGCGGCGCTGAGCAGGTCTCCCTCGCCGGGCCCGGCGAAGGCGTCGTGGCGGGCCTTCTGGACGTGGAAGTGGTACTGGGCGAAGGCTGTTCGGCCGGCGCGGACCATGTCGTCGGAGGCGATGAACTTGCGGTCGTGCTCGCGCTCGCTTGGGCGGGGCGGGAAGGGGAGGGCGGCGAAGCGTGCGGTGTCGTTGACGGCGTCGAGCACGCCGCCGTACTCGGTCGTGGTGTCTCGGCGGTCGGCGATGACCTGGCCGGCGAGGGCGGCGCGGACCTGCGGGTCTGCGATGGCGTCGTCGATGACAAGGATGGTGAGCAGGTCGGCCCAGGCGAGGCGGGCGGCGTTGTCGGCGAGGCGGGCGGGGACGGGCCGGCCGAACGCGCCGACGTCGGCGGTGCGGCGGTGGGTCTTTCGTCCCGCGAGGCGAGCTTCGAGCTGGGCGTAGAGGTCTTGACGCGACGCGGCAAGCCATGGAGTGCGGTGCTTCGAGGCCCAGCGGATGGGCTCGAGGTGGCGGAGGGCGAGGCCCTGCCGCTGCTCGGGCGTGAGGCGTGCGACGACGCTTGCGGTCTGCGACCACCACGCGCGGGTGTCGTCGGCGGACTCGAGGCTGAGCATCCAGGTGAGCTCGGGGCCGGTGATGGGGATGATGCCGAGCTCGCGTTCGGCGCGGGCGACGGCGGCGACGGTCGGGTCGGCCGACGCGTTGGTGCGTACGAGCTCGCGCCGCGCGATGCCCTGTGGGTCGAGGCGGGCGAGCAGGTCCCACGCGTCCTCGCGGGTGTTCTTCGCGTAGCGGTCGGACCACGAGACCTGCGGGGGCGTGGGGTCCATGAAGACATCGAAGGCGATCGCTTCGATGGAGCGGTTTGGGTTGAGGCGATGCAGGGCGGCGCGCTCGATGCGGGGCGTGTTGTCCTTGGCGTCGGTCTTGCCGACGGGGTTGCTCAGGGCGCGCACGAGGGCGGGGGTGCAGACTGTCCAGTTGTTGACGGCGGCGGCGGTCGAGAGGTACTCGACGACGCCGCGGGATTCCTCGTGCGGGAGCATGAGGCGGATGAGGTCCTGGGCGTAGGCGGTGCCGGTGGGCGACGGGTCGTTGATGATGGCGTCGAGCGCGGCGAGGCGGATGTCGTCGGGCTCGCTGCGGTTCCAGGCGATGTCGCCGATGGCGCGGCGGGTGAGGTCGGGGTCGAAGTCGCCGCGCTGGACGCCGGCCCACGCGGCCTCGATAGCTTCGATGCGGCGGCCGGTGGTGATCTCGGCGTTGTTCATGTCGGTGAGGACATCGCCGGTTTCCTTTGGATGGCTGCCGCCGCCGCAGGCGGTGAGCGCGGTGAGCAACGCCATGCCGAGCGCGAGAGGGAGCACGGTGCGGGCCAGGAGCGGGACGGGGGCGTGGTGCGGTCGCATGTGCGGGGAGTGTATGGCGTGGGCGCGGCTGGCCTATTGCGGGGCTTGTTGCGTGATGGTGGAGACGCGGGTGTCGCCTGGAGGCTGGAATCGTTCTAAACTGTGCGAAGCCGGGGCGATTGCTTGCGGCGCACGGAGACCCGGATGACCCCGACGGAGACGCCCAACACGCTGTTCGATCAGGTCGCGAAGGTGATCGCGCTGATCCGGCCGGCGGTGCAGTCCGACGGGGGCGATCTGGAGCTGGTCGAGGTGACCGACGAGGGCGTGGTGCGTGTCCGGCTGCACGGGGCGTGCGTGGGGTGCCCGTCGAGCTCGATCACGCTGAAGATGGGCATCGAGCGGAACCTGCGGGCCCACGTGCCCGGGGTGACCGCGGTCGAGGCGATCGAGGCGGCCTGAGCGGGCTCAACGCCCGGTGGTCCGGCTGCCCGGACCGTGGGCGAATGGTGCTATTGGACTGCTGGCCGTCTGGATTCGCGCCGGTGGTAACCCGTGGTTTGGGAACAAGTTGGGGTCAGTTTCGGCATTTCTGGTCGTGGTTTGGCACGCCCGGGCGGCTGGGGCGATTGATTGGCGTGTCGTTGGAAATCTGGTGAGGCGCTGGGGGTCTGGCGCGGTAGGATTTGTCCGCACCGATGCCGCCGTGGTGGACGGCATCGGGGATGCGTTCCCACGGATCGGGAGAGTGATTTCATGCTGGTCATCACGCGGCGCGAGGGGGAAGAGGTCGTCATCGGCGACCCGAAGAACCCGATCGGGGTTGTTCGAATTGCGTCGATCAAGGGCGAGCGTGTGCGCGTGGCGTTCGACTTTCCGCGCGAAGTGGAGATCCACCGGCGCGAGGTTGCCGAGCAGATCGCGGCCGAGATCGTCAAGCAGATGATGGGCGAGGCGTCGAGCGACGAGGCGGACGAGGCGGCGCAGCCGGTGGCGTGACGCGCAGCAGCCGGAATCCAGCGCCGCACTTGGCTTGCTTGGCGTGACGGAAGGTCAATGACACATGAACAACCGGCCGGTCTTGCGACCGGCCGGCACTGGTTTTGTGGTGCGTGGGCTGGGCTTACTCGGGGTCGCCGCCGGACATGTCGTAGACCCACTGGTTGATGGCGCGGTCGTAGGGCTGGACCTCGCCATCGTTGAAGAAGAGGCCGAGCTCGCGGGTGGCCGCCTCGGGGCTGTCGGAGCCGTGGATGAGGTTGAAGGAGTTGGAGACGCCGAAGTCGCCGCGGATGGTGCCGGCCTCGGCCTTGGAGCCGAAGGTCGCGCCCATCATGGAGCGGCTGATGGCGATGGCGTTGACGCCGCGGACGGCGAGGACGACGACGGGGCTCGAGGTCATGAAGCGGACGAGGCCGGCGTAGAAGGGGCGCTCCTTGTGGGCCTCGTAGTGGGTGGCGGCGAGGTCCTGGGAGATGGTCATCTGCTTCATGCCGACGATCTGGAGGCCCTTGTCTTCGAAGCGGGAGATGATCCGGCCGCAGAGGCCTCTCTGGACGGCGTCGGGCTTGAGGATGATGAGCGTGGTTTCCATGGTGTGCTCCGTGTCGGCTTGGGTTGGTGTGGTGTTCGATGCCCGGGAGTGCCGCGGGCGGGGCGAACCATAGGCGGGTTGATGGGCGGCAAAAACAACGGACGGACGCCTGGGGCGTCCGTCCGCGTGGGTCAGGATCTTGTCTGAATGGGATCAGATGAGATCACGCCCGTCGCG
>CAYQAD010000075.1:0-10295 GCA_964415125.1 uncultured Phycisphaeraceae bacterium
CGAGCGTGGACGTCGGGTCGCTCAGCGTCGGCAACGGCGCGCAGGTGAGCCTTGCGAGCGGGGCCCGGCTCGGCGTCGACGCCGAGTACCAGCACTCCGCCGGCACGCCCATTGCCGATCTCGCGGCCGGGAGCACGCTGGCGCTCGACTCGCTTCGCGTCTCCGACTTCCTCTCGCCGACCCAGCTCACCACGGGCGAGGGGACGCTGCTCATCGAAGAGGCGATCGCGCCGGACAACTTTTTCTTCAGTTCGAAGACGCACGCGATCGGCGGGGCTCTCTCGATCGGAGACGGGGCGACGACGACGCTCTCGATGCTGGGCACGGTAGAGGGCGACCTCTTTGCCGGCTGGGACCAGTACCTGGCTGAGGGCGATGTCCGGCTGGGCGGTGACCTGTTCTTTGACAACTTCGGCAGCATGTTTCTGCCGGACGCGTTCTTTGTCGACGGGTCTGAGTTCTTGCTGATCGGCATCGGCGGCGAGCGCACGGGCGTGTTCGCGAACTTTGCCGAGGGCCAGCTTGCGGACTCGCGCTTCGGCGTGGACCTGTTCATCAGCTACTTCGGTGGCGATGGCAACGATGTGGTGCTCACGACCAACCCGATTCCTGCGCCCGGGGCCGCGGCCTTGCTGGGCCTCGCGGGCGTGGTCGGCGTTCGCCGCCGCCGGGGCTGAGCGAGCGTCGGTTGTGACAGGATCATGAGGCGAGGTGCTCGACGCCCTTCGCCCGTGTTCGAGACGTGATCTTGGGACCAAGCCCTGCCGATCGGCGGGGCTTGTGTCTTTTTGTTGTTGGGCGTGTCGGCACGCGGCGGCTGTTGGGCGGGCCGATAACGGAGTGGGAGCCCGGGGTTGACCCTCGGTTGGGTTGCTCTGTTTGGTGGCGTTGCCGATCGCGAAGCCGCACAGACCGAACACCTTGCCCAGTTCGGCTACGTGGGTGACACAAACACGACATGCTCCGATCGGGGCATCCGATAGCGCTGCCGGATGCGCCTGGGCACGATCCCGGGTGTTGATGGAGCAGACTTGCTATCGGAGGCGTGCGCACCATGCCGGCTGGAGAGCAGAAACAAGACTTGGTGGTGCGGGCGCACAGCCGACGCGCGTGCGACGTGGCTGCGAAGGCCGTGGTTGCTGGCGAGGATGCGTCGCGTGTGCACCTGACGGGTGCGGCGACGGGCACCGACGGGACGCTTGCGTGCCGGCTTGTGGACGTGAGCGCGGGCGGTGTTGGGTTGAGCTCGTCGTGCTTTCTGCCGGCGAACTGCACGCTGCGTGTTTCGATCGAGCGCGGCGAGGGCGCGGCGATCGTCTTGGAGGGTGTGGTCAAGCGGGTGCAGATGACCAGCGCGGAGCCCATGTACTACATCGGGCTCGCGTTCACCGGGACGCCCGGTGCTTCGCTCGATGCGCTGATGGAGCTCGTTGACGTCGGGGCGGATGACGGGGCGGCGGGTGATGGGATTCGGGGGGCGGTCGCGTGAACAGCTATGACGACTTTGTGATCGCCCAGCTCGTGGAAGAGGGCGTGCTGACCGAAGGCTCGGTGCGCGAGGCGGGGCAGGGCTCGGGCGATCGGCTGGCTTGGCTTGTGGAGTCGGAGGCGGTGACGCCCCGGCAGGTGGCGATTGCTCGGGCTTCGGTGTGCGAGACGCCGTACGCGGACCTGGCGTGGTTTGACGTTGACATTATGAACGCGCGGATGCTGCCGCGTTCGATCGCGGAGCGGCACACGGCGTTCCCGCTGTTTGCGATCGACGGCGTGGTGACGGTCGGGATGGCCGATCCCTTCGACCTGCGCGGCGTGGATCGGCTGCGGGCGGTGCTGCGGGCGGATGTTCGGCCCGTGCTGTGCGAGGCGGAGGCGCTCGAGGCGCTGATCGCCCGGGCGTACTCGCTGACGGCGGGGCACGGCGAGTCGGCGGCTGCCACGATCGAGGACACGAGCGATGGCGACGATGATGCGCCGATCATCGCGGCGGTGAATCAGATGCTGGCGGCTGCGGCGGAGGACGGGGCGTCGGACATTCATCTCGGGCCCGACGAGCACGACCTGCATCTGCGTTTCCGCATCGATGGGTCGCTGCAGCAGCGTCAGGGGCCGGCGCGATCGCAGCACACGGCGCTGGTGCAACGGCTGAAGGTGATGGCGGCGCTTGATCTGACGCAGACGCGCCGGCCGCAGGACGGCAAGTTCCGGTTCCGGCATCGCGGGCGGAACATCGACGTGCGGCTGAGCATCATTCCGACGGTGTGGGGGGAGAACGCGGTGCTTCGCCTGCTTGGCAGCGGCGCGGAGCTGCGCGGGTTTGAAGAGCTTGGGTTTCATCCGGGCGCCGTGGATATCTTTGAGCGTGCGGTGGATGAGCCGCACGGCATGGTACTGGTGACCGGGCCAACGGGCTCGGGCAAGACGACGACGCTGTACACGGCGCTGAAGCGGCTGAACACGCCGGACCGCAACGTGATGACGATCGAGGACCCTGTGGAGGTGCAGCTGCCGATGATCCGGCAGGTGCAGGTCAACAGCGAGATCGGGCTGACGTTTGCCGGGGCGTTGCGGTCGATTCTTCGGCAGGACCCGGACGTGGTGCTGCTGGGGGAGATCCGCGATGAGGAGACGGCGCGGATCGCGATCCAGGCGGCGCTGACGGGGCACCTGGTGCTGTCGACGCTGCACACGAACGATGCGCCGGGCGCGATTGCGCGGCTTCGCGACCTGAACTGCCCGCCGTTCGCGATCAACGCGGCGCTGCTCGGGGTGCTCGCGCAGCGGCTGGTGAAGTGCGTGTGCAAGGAGTGCGCGGCGCCGGCGGCGCCCGAGGACCGAGTGATGCGGCGCTTTGGGCTCGAAGCGGGCGATATCGACGGGTTTGTGCGCGGCGAGGGATGCCCGCGGTGCATGGGCACGGGGCTTCGCGGGCGGATGGTGCTGGCGGAGGTGTTCGCCAACACCGACCCGATGCAGCGGCTGATCGATGCGAACGCGGGCACGGGCGAGATTCGGGCGCAGGCGATCCGCGAGGGGATGAGCCCGATGTGGATCGACGGGCTGCGCAAGGCGCGGCTCGGACAGACGACGCTCGAGCAGGTGGCGCGGGCGGTGCCGATCACGCTCGATGAGGCTGCGGTGTGCGATGGCGGTTCGGACGTGAGGGCGGCGGCATGAGCGCGATCACGTTTGAGTATGCGGCGGTGACCGCGAGCGGGCAGACGCAGCGGGGGACAACCTCGGCGGCGTCGCGCGGCGAGGCGTACCGCGCGATCTCGCGGATGGGCCTCACGCCGGTGTCGATCAGCGCGAAGCGGTCGCGGCGGCGGGTTGGCGGCAAGACCAAGGCGCGGGACGTCGCGGACTTTACGAACCAGCTCGCGGTGCTGCTGTCGTCGAAGATCCCGCTTGCGGAGGGGCTGCGGTCGATCGCGTCGCAGGAGGCGGGCGCGGCGATGACGCCGATCATCGACGATGTGGCGCGACGCGTGGAGGCGGGCGAGCGGGTCGCCGATGCGCTCGCGGCGCACGACGCGGTCTTCGGGAATGTCTATATCCGCACGGTGCGGGCGGCGGAGGAGAGCGGCAACCTGCCGGGGATGCTGGAGTATCTGGCGACGATGCTGGAGCGTCAGCAGGAGACTCGGCAGCAGATTCGCGGGGCGCTGATGTATCCGGCGTGCGTCACGGGCGTGCTTGCGCTCGCGGTGACGTTCATGCTGCTGTTCGTGGTGCCCAAGTTTGGGGCGCTGTTTGAGGCGCGGGGGGTGGATCTTCCCGTGTTCACGCGTGCGCTGCTTGGCGTTTCGGGGTCGATCAACACGTTCTGGTGGATCTACGTGCCGGCGATCGCGGGGGCGATCTGGGCGGTGCGGCGTTTCCGGTCGACCGAGCGGGGGCGTGTGGCGATTGATGCGGCGATGCACCGCGTGCCGTACGTCGGGCGCGTGCTGCGCTCGATGGGTGTTGGGCGGTTTGCGCGTGTGATGGGTGTGTGCCTCGGGAGCGGGCTGAGCTTGATCGAGGCGATCCGTCTTGCGGGCGAGGCGTCGGGTCGGCCGCTCATGCACGCGGACGCGGAGCGGATGGCCGAGCGTGTGCGTGTGGGCGGGCAGCTGGGCGAGGTGCTCGATGAGTGCGGATATCTGACGCCGTTTGCTCGGCGGATGCTTGGCGCGGGTGAGAACTCGGGCGAGTTGCCGCGGATGTGCGAGATCGTGGCGGACCACCACGATCGCCAAGGGACGGCGCTGACAAGGAATCTGGGCACGGTGCTTGAGCCGGTGCTCGTTGTTGTGATCGCGGCGGTGGTGATGGCCATCGCGCTGGCGATTTTCCTTCCTATGTGGAACATGGCCGCCGTGATGGGGGCCTAGGCAGTTTCGAGAGTTGGAGCGGCCCGAGGGGGCCCAGGAGTTTTCCCATGAAGCATTCTCGTAAGCAGGCAGGTTTGCAGTCCGGACGTCGGTTCAACACGCTGCGGCGGGGTCGCGCGTTCACGCTCGTGGAGCTGATCGCGGTGATCGTGGTGCTCGGCGTGCTCGCGGCGGTGGCGGTGCCGAAGTACTTCGACTATGCGGATCGCGCCAAGACCGCGTCGCTCGAGGGGTCGCTGGGCGGCGTGCGTTCGTCGATCTCGTCGTTCTACGCGAACCAGACGTTCGAGGGGTCGGGCCGATTCCCGACGATCAACGAGATCCAGACGGTGGGCACGGTGCTTGAGCAGGCGCTGCCGAAGAACCCGTTCAACGGTCTGAGCACGATCGGGCAGGTCAACAGCCTGGCCGACGCGACCAACCGCGTGACGGACGGTTCGACGGGCTGGCGGTACTTCGTCGACAACTCGGCGAACCCGCCCGTGGCGGTGTTCTGGGCGAACAACACCGACGACACGACCGTGGCCGACAGCAACGGCGCGTTCGTCTCGGCGAACGATCTCTGAGCGATCGACCGATGGCGATGCGTCGTGGGTTCACGCTCGTGGAGCTGATCGCGGTGATGGTGCTGCTGGCCGTTCTTTCGGCCACGGCCATCCCCGCGATCGGCTCGCTCTCTTCGGCCAGCACGGCTGGTGCGGCGGAGGAGGTTGCGCGCCGGCTTGACGTGGCGCGGGCGCACGCGGCGACGAACGCGCGGCCGGCGGGCATCACGGTGGACGTGGCGACCGACACGGTGGGCACGCTGACGGTGGTGGACGGCGTGGCGATGAACCTTCCGGTCGAGCCCGGGCGGACGATTGGGCCGTTGGCGGTGGGCCGGGCCTTTCCGGGGGTGGCGATCACGGCCTTCGACGCGGGCGGGGGCACGGGCGGTTTGGACTCGATCTGGTTTGATGCGGCGGGCGAGCCCGCGCCGGGCACGGCGAGCGGGCCGAGCGGGGCGATGACGCGGCACGCGACGCTGACGATCGACGGCCGCGTGACCATCACGATCCACAGGCTGACGGGGTTGGTGACGCGATGAGTCGGCCGGCGACTTCGAGGTGGGCCCGGCGCGGGACGACGCTGGTGGAGTTGATCGCGGCGATCGTGCTGCTTGGCATCGCGGTGCCGCCGTTGGTTGCGACGCTGTCGGCGGCGCTTGAGAACCAGGGCGAGCGGGTGGACCGCGAGCACGCGCTTCGGCTTTGCGAGGCGGTGCTCGAGACCGTGCTTGCTGATGCGTACGGCGGGTCGACGGAGATCGACATTGCTGCGGATGGGTACGCCGACACGGTGGCGGATCGGCTGTCGGGCATCGACTCGTTCTACTCGTCGCTGGGGCTGGACTGGCAGCTGGCGGTCGAGGGTCCCTTCGATGAGACGGGCGTGGTGACGGGGACGGACGCAGACAACTTCTGGCGGGCGACGGCGACGGTGCGGTACCGCGCGGGGCGTGCCAACGCGGATACGAACTTCTCGGTGTCGACGCTGCTGACTGTGTTTGAGACGATCAACGACCCGGTGGTGTTCCAGCCGCACCCGTTCGGCTGGTCGACGGCGCACCAGCAGTATGGGGTGGACGGCGTGCCGCGGGAGCCCTGGCGGTGGCGCGCGACGGACGATGATGTGTCGGTGTACTGCCCATGGTCGAACAAGCCCCTCGACTTCGAGCAGGACCTCGGGCCCGACACGGGTACCTGGAGCATGGCGCTGACGGTGAAGAACTTTGATGACGATGGGCTGCCGTCGTGGTACACGCAGTTCCAGGTTGATGTGTACGTCAACGGCGTTCGGCAGCGGGTGAACATTCCCGCGTCGGATACCGAGTGGCACACGGTGTGGTTTGATATCGGGGAGCAGTCGGGCGAGGTGGACGTCCAGATTCGCTGGCGGAACGACGCGTATCGCAAGGGCGTGTACGACGCGAATATCCAGATCGGCGGGATCCAGTTTGCGCAGGACCCCACGCCGCCGACGGGGGGGTCGTGATGTCGGCTCGCGCGGGACGGTGCGGTTTTACGTTGATCGAGCTGATCGCCTCGATGGTGATCATGTCGGTGCTTGCGGGGGCGAGCGCGTCGGTGCTGATGCGGGCGGGTGATGCCTTTGGCGACGCGACGGCTCGGCGGGAGATGGTCTCGTCGGCGAGCCTCGCGATGGACCGGGTGCTGCACCAGATCCGTGTGACGCCGAGCTTCGCGGCGGTGTCGGCGACTGGCTTTGAGTGCTCGAGCGGGCTGACGGTTGGGATTTCGGGATCGACGTTGCAGCTCGGGGATGCGATTGGCACGTCGCCGCTGTGCGAGGGCGTGGAGACGTTCGGGATCGTGTACTACGACGCGGACGGGGGCGTGGTCGACGCGGCGGATGGTGATGCGGCGGGGCGGGTGTATCGGGCGGAGGTTCGGATTGTGGTGGCGCGTGGTGGCGAGCGCTTTGAGACGCGGGGCGTTGCGACGCCACGGGGGACCTTTGCTTGGAGGCAGACCGATGGATCGTGACGCGCGATGCGTGCGGCGCCGGGGGACAGCGCTGGCGGGGATGTTGATCTTGCTTGTGGTGCTGAGCGGGGCGGTGCTCGCGTCGGTCGGCGCGTGGCGGGATGGGTCGGCGATCGATGCGTCGCGGGCGACGGACCTTCGGCTGCGGTACGCGGGAGAGGCGGGCGCGGCGCTGGCGACGCGGCTTCTGGCCGACGATGAGGCGTTGGACACCACGCCGATCGCGGTTGGTGCGGCGAACGCGGTGATCGAGTCGGTGACATCGACGTCGGGGACGCCCGACGTGGTGATTCGGTCGAGTGTGGGTTATGCGACCCGGACGGAGACGTTCACGGTCGCTCCGTAGGACGGGGCCGAAGCGGGGGCGTTTTCGGTCCGATGGCCGAGGCGGATCGATGGGATGGATCAAAACGTGAGCGAGGCAGGCTGTGCGCACACCAGACATTCTTCTTGAGGTGAGTCCGCGGGCGATCGAGCTCTCGGGGCCGCGTGGCATGCAGGTGCGTGCGGCGCTGACGCCCGCGGCCGGCCGGGACGGCGAGATGATCGACATGCCGGCGCTTGCCGAGGTGCTCTCGGCGTGGGCTGGTGAGCACCGGCTCGCGAAGCGGTCGGTGGGGGTGATCTTTGATTCGGCGACGAGCGTGACGGGCGTGGTATCGTGCCCGCGGTCGATCGGCGAGGCGGCGGCTGTGGACGCGGCGATGACCGCGAGTGATGAGTGGACCGAGGCGACACCCGGTGGGAACGCGCTGGGCGCGGCGGTGGCGACGATCGATCCGAAGGCCGAGGACGCCCAGATCCATGCGGTCGCGATCTGCGAGCACGAGACGAATATCGCGGCGCTGCACGAGGCGCTGGCGTCCAGCGGGATGCGGGTCGCGTGGATGACCACGGCGACGGCGGCGCTGATGACCTCGGCGCACCGGCGGGCCCAGCAGCTGAGCAAGCAGGGGCCGGTGCTCGTGCTCGAGCTTGGAACCAGCGGCAGCGTGCTGTGCGCGGCGGCGTACGGGCGGATCGTGCTGGCGCGTGAGGCGGGCGTCGGGGTTGAGACGTTTGTCTCGGCGCTTCGGCACACGAACGAGGACGATGAGGCGACGCGGGCGCTGTTTGAGCGGGGCGTGCCGATCGTTGCGGACGCGGGTGACGCGAGCGAGAGCGAGCGTGCGACGCTCGCGGCGCTGCAGCCTGTGTTGCAGCGGCTGACCGCGGAGCTTCGGCAGTCGGTGCGGTTCGGGCTCGATCAGGACTCGCGGGACGCGACGCTGTTTGCGACCGGCGGGTACGCCGAGGCGATTCCGGGGCTTGGGCACTATCTGGCCGAGCGGATCGGGCTCGCGTCGCTCGACACGCCGGGGCCGGACGCGGGGGGGCTGGTGTGCTCGGGCTCGCACGGGCTGATCGCGGCGGCGCGCGGCTCTGCTGGGCGAGGCGGGGCTGGGTTGCCCTCGGTGATGCCCGAGGCGATGCGTGTCAAGAGCGACACGCTCCGGCTTCGGCGGGCGATCTGGGCGGGCGCGGCGATGGCGATGATCGCCCTGCTCGTTGAGGGCAACACGACGTTCTCGGCGCTCTCGGAGGCGAAGGCGGCGCGGCAGACGATGTCGAGGCATGTGAATGATGCGAGCGAGGCGCTCGCGGCGGCGGCGCGGACCAAGGAGCTGTCGCAGACGCTCGACTTTGCGACGACGCGGGCCCAGGCGACGCTCGGCGGGCAATCGCGGCTCGGCGCGGCCACGCGGGCGCTGGCGATGCACACGCCGACGCACATCGCGATCGAGCACGCGGTGCTGAATCACGGGACCGACGGGACCACGGTGTCGATCACGGGGCACGTCGATGGGACGACGGCCTCGTCGACGGGCAGCTTGCGAGATTATGCCGCGACGCTGGAAGCGCTGCCCTTCGTGCGTGATGTGGCGCTGGGGCCGGCGATGCGGACGAATGAGGATGGGCTGGACGTGCTGTCGTTCTCGCTGGAGCTGACGCTTGCGGCGTTCCCGGCGTTTGCGCCGGACGACGTGGGTGTGGGCTCGGCTGGGAACACGTCGGCTGGCAAGAAGGAGGTGCGGTGATGGCGCTGGATCGGCAGCTTGTCAGCGAGTTTGCCATCGCGGGCGGCGCGTGCGCCGTGCTGCTGTTTGGCGTGCTCGCGCCGGCGGAGGAGAAGCTCGCCCAGGCGCGGGCGGCGCAGGCGACGCTTCGGAGCGAGGCGCAGCGCGCCACGGACGCGCAGACGATGATCGCGGCGCACCAGGCGGCGATCGAGGCGGCGGAGGGCCGGATTGATGCGCTGCGCGCGGCTGGCTCGCTCGTCGGCGACGAGGGCGGGCTGTATGCGTGGGTCGAGTCGCTCGCGGGGGACTGGGGCGTGGACCTCGATCAGATCAGCCCGGAGGATGCGCCGAGGGGCCGATCGGTGCGGAACGAGCACGACCCTGCGGAGCGGCGGGCGGGCGATGACGAGATCTCGCTGACGCTCTTTGTGCGGGGCGACTTTGGTGCGATCACGTCGTTCGTGCATGCGCTGGAGACGGCCACGCCGCTGACGCGCGTATCGATGCTCGAGATCATGCCGGACCATCGCGGGGGGACGCTTGTGGCGCAGATCCGGACGCGGCACGCGAGCCTGGACCTGTCGCCGCTGACGCCGCTCGAGCGGGAGTGGCTTGCGCTGCAGGAGCAGAATGGAGTGACGCCGTGACGAGTAGCGCGGGGATGAAGGCGATTCGCAACTCTGGGGCGCTGCTTGCGGTGCCGGTGCTGCTGGTCGGGGCGCGGCTGATGTCGGACGGTCCGGACGCGGCGCGGGCGGCGAAGCTCGGCGCGGGCGAGATCGTGCAGCCCGAGGCGGTGGATCGGCTGAGCGATGCGGAGGCGCTTGCTTGGGCGTCGATGCAACGGGTGGACGTGACCGGGCCGATCGCGTCGCCGATCGCGCTCGAGCAGGTGCCGCGGGCGGCGGTGATCGGCAACGACGAGCCGGCCCCGCTGCCGACGCTTCCGGGCGGGCCGACGGTGCGGCTGACGGGTGTGATGGCGACGCGCAGCGGCGGGATCGCGACGATCAATGGGCGTGTGCTGCGGATCGGCGAGTTTGTCGCGCCGGGGTGGCGGCTCTCATCGGTCGATACGAAGGACGCGGCGGTGGAGATCACGCGGTTCGACGGCACGATCCGGCGGATCAAGCAGCCGCGATAGCGCGTGCGGCTGCGGCGGGGCTGGCCCGCGGGTTACTTCTTCTTTGCGGTTCGCGGTGGGATGGGCGGGCCCAGGTAGCCGTGGCGCTCGAGCTCGGGTGCGCGGAGTTCGCCGGTTTGGAACTCTCGGCGGAGCTGGTTGGGCGCGCGGTCGCGCGGGTCCTCGGTGGTGG
>CAYQAD010000076.1:0-10290 GCA_964415125.1 uncultured Phycisphaeraceae bacterium
GACCGTCTCGCGCCCATCCACCGATCGCACAAGCTGCTCGATCACCGGAAACTGCGCCGGCTGCGCCGCGACAAGCACGCTGTTCGTCTGCTCGATCGCCTCAAACACCGGCTCAGCGCCGCCCCCCACCGTGAACGTTCGGCTCGTGTCGCGCAAATCCTCGAGGAACGCGACCACCGCCCCAGGCGTCGCAAACCGAAGCTCGATCAGCCGCGTCTCACGCGCAGGCCCCACCTGCTGCTGAAGCTGATCGAGCACGCCG
Source organism: uncultured Phycisphaeraceae bacterium (assembly GCA_964415125.1). Taxonomy (GTDB): domain Bacteria; phylum Planctomycetota; class Phycisphaerae; order Phycisphaerales; family UBA1924; genus CAYQAD01. The sequence continues at coordinate 263 of CAYQAD010000076.1, forward strand.
ATGAACCGCTCCATCGCCTCGTCGTCCGCGACGACCATCAGCGAGTTGGTCTCCGCGTCCACCGAGACGTCCACCGCCCCCGCGTCGGGAATCCCCGCGACCTGCGCCTCATAGATCTCCACCGCCCGCACGCGCACGTCATCCGCATCCGCGTTCGCGACCGGCACCACGCGCAGGCGTCGCTCGACCGGCACCGCGGCCAGGTCATCCAGCATCGCCTCGACCCGCTCGAACGTCGTGTCGTCGCCCGCGACGATCAGCGTCCCCGAGACCGGCTCGGCCTCGATCACCACCGCCACCGGCGCAGCGCCCAGCTGGGCGGGCGCCGACAGGTTCCCCCGCTGCGCAAGCGCACGAAGTGTCGCCGCGATCGCATCGATGTCCGCACCCACCACCCGGTACGTCCGAAGCTGAGCCACCGGCGGCAGCTCGACACGATCAAGCATCGACGCCAGCTCCTTGAGCGACTCCACCCGCTCCGCCGGCGCATCAATAATCAACGCATTGCTCGCCGGCTCGGCCGACACATTGACCTCGCTCGGCTGGCGAAGCCACGTCATCGGTCGGCCGCGACGGTCAAGCGGCACCGGCGGCGGCGGGTACACCTTCTCCATCGCCGATGCCACATCCACCGCTCGCGCCACCTTCAGCGGGAAGAGCACCGTCACACGCTCAGGCCCATCCACCCGCTCCGAGTTCAGCTCGCGCACGAACGCACGCACCTGCTCGAAGGTCTCGTCCGACGCCGACACAATCAGCGTGTTCGTCCCCGCGTCCGAGCGCACGTCCACCGGATCGCTCGCACGCTCGGCCGGCGGCCGCGACCGATACTGCTCGTTGAGCATCGCCGCGATCGACGACGCGTCGGCCGTCCGCACCTGCAACAGACGCAGCGGCGGAAGCTCAGACACCTCCACCCGATCCAGCCGATCGACAAACCGCTCCACCAGCGCAAGCTGCGACGGATCGACATCCACCACGAGCGTGTCCGTCCGAGGCAACGCCCGCGCCTCAACCGCCGCCGGCCGGGCCGCGCCCTCGCGCGTCTCCGCACGCTCCACCAGCTCGACAAGCTGCTCGGCAACCGCAGCCGGATCGGCAACCGCAAGCTCAAACAGCCGCGTCACGCGGTCCGGCGGCACCAGCCGCTGCGCGTTGCGAAGCGACTCATCGAACAGCGACACCGCCTCCTGCGAACCGACCACGAGCACGCGCCCGTTCGCCTCGTCCACCCGCGTCCGCAACCCGCCGATGCCCACCCGGCCCTCGGCCGCGATGCCATACAACTCCGTCGCACGCGCCACCAACCCCGCCGCGTCACGCGTCGAGAGGTCCACGATCCGAACGGTGCTCCGCGACGCATCAGCCGTGTCCAGCTGCTCGACCAGCCCCGCAACAAGCTCCACGTCCGCCTCGCGCCCACGCACCACCAGCGTCGCCAACTCATCAACCGGCGCAAGCGTCGGCACCGCCGAGGCATCATCGAGCAGCGCCGGCAGCACCCGGCGCACAACATCCGCCACCCGGCTCGGCAACGCCTCGCCGAGCTCGAAGGTCCGCGACACCGCACGCTCCGACACGAGCGCACCCGCCGAAGGCATCAGCCCCGCCAGCCCATCGATCGCCGACGCGGGGCCGATCAGCGTCGCCGCCCCCACCCCCTCGTCGACCCGCACCGTCAGCGACTCGGCCTCGGCCGGCCGCGTCTCGGCGAAGAGCGCCTCGGCCGCACGCAGCGCCGCCACAGCCTCGGCCGTCTCCACCGGCACCACCCGCACCTGCGTCTGCCCCGCCGCCGTGGCGTCCACACTCTCGATCAGCGCCGCCGCAAACCCCACATCGCCCGCAGGCCCAGTCAGCACGAGTGCCCGCCCGCCCGGTGCTTGCGCCACACGGATCGAGCGAGCAACGCCCGCCGGCAACAAATCATCCAACAGCCGCCTCGCCTCGTCCGGCCGGGCGTTCGCCAGCCGAACCACCCGCGCCGCCGTGTCCGCGCCCGCGTCGGCATCCAGCCCGCCATCGATCTGCCGCACCAACGCCTCGGCCTGCATCAGCAGCGAGGGCGACGCCAGCACCGACACCTTGTTCTGCCGATCCAGTCGAACCACCGTCGGCCGGCGCGACTCGGGCACCGCACGGAACAGCGACTCAAGCGTCCGCGACGCATCCTCCGCCGTCGCCCGCCGGAGCGCAAAGGTCATAAGCGTGCGCTCACCCGCGTCGCCGTCCGGCGTGTCGAGCAGCGCGATCAACTCCTCCACGGTGTCCAACCGACCTGTAGGACCCACCGCTACCACCGCGTTCGTCCGCGGGTTCGCGCGGATGTTCAGCCCCGCCACCGCCGTGTCCTCCACGACACGCTGCTTGCCCTTCTCATCGATGATGACTGTCCGCTGCCGCTCGCCGACCAACCCCTTGAGCGCCTCGACAACCTCGTCGGCCTGCGCGTGCCGGAGCGGGAACAACCGGTACTCGCTGTCGGCCGGCTTCTCCGCATCGATCGCCTGGATGACCTCCTGGATGCGCCGGCACTGCTCGGCGGTCTCGAACACAATCAGCATGTTCTGCGCATCGACCGCCGTCACCCGCCCGTACTCACCCACCAATGGCGACACCTGCTCGGCGACCGACGCGGCCGTCGCGTTGTTCAGCGGGATCGTCAGCGTCAACATCTGATCCGCCGCGATGTCGTCCGGCACCGCCCCCGCCGCCACCGGCCCGCCCTCGCGCACCGCATCGCCGAGCGTCGAGAGGTACAGGAAGTTGTCCTCCACCCGAAGGTGCAGCCCGTGCACCCGGAGATTCAGATTCAGAATCGTCAGCGCCTCGTCGAACGAGTACTCCTGCGCACTAATAAAGGTCATCGACGCGGCCGGCGCCGCCGCCTCCTGGATCACCGGCAACCCAGACTGCCGGCTGAACAGATCCAGCACCATGTCATACGGCGCTTCCTTGAGCGAGAACCGGATCGTCGGTCGGGCCTGCGCCCCCGCGTCGCCCCGTGCCGGGGCCGGCGCATCGGCACCCGCCGCCGCCGCGCCATCCTGCAACACCGCGTGCGACCGCGCAGGCACCAACGCCCACGCAACACCCATCACCACCAACAGCCGAACCGGTCGATTTGGCACCCAGTCGCTCCTTTCGGCAGCCGCCGCGCAACCCGCGACACGCCGCCTGAAAGGGCGAGTCTAACCGCCACCACACCACCCGATCGTCAGGGCGCAATCTCCTGCCCGGGCATCACTTGGAACCGGCGACCCGCCGACTCGAAGACCGCCGCCTCCCCCGCGGTGCCCACGAGCTCGAAGCCCGCAAGCGCCTCGCCCACCCGCAGCACCGACCGCCCCGCCGCATCGACCCGCACGCACCAGACCTCGTCCCGCCCGTCCGCACGCACCACCGCCGCCACACGCCACCGCGCGGGCTTGGGCGCAGGCGCCGCCTTCGGCGCCGCGCGCTTCGGCTCGGCCGCCGCGATCGGCGCGACCTCCCGCACGCCGAACGCGCCCGACGCGACGACCTGCGACGCCGCCGCGGTCGCCCCCGCCGCCGGCTCACTCAGCACAACTTCTTGCAATCCCGCCTCGCCACCAAAGAACAACGTCGCAACATCCAGCCGAACGCTGAACCGCTCCCCCCGCTTGCCGATCGCCCGCACCTGCACGCCCTCGATGCGATGCACCCAAGGCTGCGCGCCCGCGATCGCGATCGCATCGACAACGCGTTCGATCGTCCCCTCACCGCGCAGCTCGCCGCGTATCACGCTGAAGTCATCGCCATCAGAAAACGGCTTCCGCAATCGCCGCACCGCGCGATTGCTCGCGATCGGGCTCTCGATCCCCGACGCCGACCCCGTGGACACCTCGATGTCGCCAAGCGACGCCGCCTCCGCGATCGCCGCAAGCCCCGTCCTAAACTCGTGCTGCACACGTGGCTCATCACCCGCGATCGTCACGCCCACAACCGCCTCGACACGCTCGCGCACAGCCCCCCGCCGACCACGCTGGCGCTCGAGCCGCTCGACCACATCACGGTCCTCCGCGATCTGCGCACGCAGCCGCTCGACCGGCCTCGCATACACGAGGTCGTACGCGAACGCACCAGCACCCGCCGCGCACACGAAACCAACACCAGCCAAGACCACACGCAACGCGACGCTCATCGCCGCCCCCCGTCGCTCGTGTCCGTTCCATCGTCATCCGACGCGACCGGCCCGCGAAGTGTCAGCGACAGCTCGATGCCCTCGTCGCCATCCGCGCCTCGCGTCTGCACATCGAATCGTCCCGACGCGAGCAGCGCCCGCCGAAGCGCACCCGCCGCGTCGCGCGACTCGGCCGACACATCAATCACCAGCCCCGCCGTCTCGCTCACGCGCCACGCGCCCACCGCCGAGTCGCCCTCGCTGCCCATGAACTCGATCGCCCGCGCCGCCGTGCCGCCCACCTCAGCAAGCCGCGCCCGCCGCGTGGGCACCGCCGCGCCCACCTCCTCGATCAAGCCCAGCCAGTCCGTCGGCGCTCCGATCCACCGCTCGGCGTGCGCGACCCGGCCGTCCTGCCGCAGAAAGCCGCCGTACCACTGCGTCAGCTCCAGCCGCTCCTCACGCAAACGCTCCGCCCGCGCCTCGAGCCGATCGATCTCCCGCTGCGCGAGCACATACCCGCCGCCGCCAACGATCAGGATCAACGCCGCGAGCAAGCCCGCCACCCGCACACCCGGCGACACCGCCGGCGTCGACCTGCCGACCACGATCGAGCCCGGCACGTCCTCGCCCGCGAGCACCGCCGAACCGATCGCCCCGAGCACCTCCAGTTCCGGCTCGCCCGCCGCAGCCGAAGGCGTCACCCCAACCACCGACCGCACCGCATCGCGCACCCCGCCCGCGTCACGCCCCGCGAGCACCCGCACCTCCGCCGCACCGCCCGACTCCGACCGCGCCGCGATCCAAAGCCGCCGCAACTCGCTCTGCCAAGCCGACGCACCCGCGACATCGTCCAGCGCGCCAAGCGTCGCCGACGCGATCGCCACCCCGCCGCGCGTCACCGCCGCCTCGGCCTGCACGGGCGTCACATCCACGACCAAACCGTTGTCCACCACAAGCCCCGACGCGAGCGACCGCGCTGTCACCCGTAGGCTCCGCACCCCCAGCGCCCGGCCGAGCGACAGCGCCTGCTCGGCATCGCCCGACGTGAGCACCGTCGCGATGCACTCATCCCCCGCCCCCACCGCCACCGAGATCGCACTCCCCGACAAGTCCACCGCCACCCGCCGCTCGAGCTGCAAACGCGCCGCCGACGCGAGCTCGTCGGCCGACAGCGACGACGCACCGACCACCGGCACCCGGTGCTGCACAATCCTGTGCCGCGGCAGCACCAGCACCACCGGCGCGCCCCGCCGGCGCAGCCCCTTGGTCTTCGAGACCACCCACGCATCCTTTGCCTCGGTCGGCCCATCCGCGATCTCCGCGGGCACCACCTCATCGACAAGCACCCGGCGCTCGCTCATCCCGCCCCGGCGCGACCACACCCCGGCGATCAGTCGCCCGTGCTCGATCGCAATCACCAGAACATCCCGCACACCGCTCAAGGCTCTGCTCCCGACCACCGGTTCATCGGCTGCGCTCCAGCTTCGACATCCGCGCCGTCATCCGCGTTATCGTCCGCGCCGCCAGCCGCATCATCATCGTCACGCCCGTCGCCCACACCACTATCGTCATCACCGACAGCGCCATCCGTCGGCGACTTGCCGAACTCGGAGTCTACGTCAGCCGCATCGTCGGCCGGCATCGCGCGAGCATCCAGCCCCACGCACACCCATCGAGGCTCAGCCCCCGAGAGATCGACCACGCCCCGGAACCCAACCACGGGCCACGCCGCATCGTCCCCGCCCGCGACCACCGCCCCGCGCACGACCCATTGCAGCGTGCGCGTCGTCAGCCCGTCGAGCGCCGCAACGCACTCGTCAAAGTCGTCGATCGACGCAGACGCGATCGGCCAGTACACGCTCGCCCGCTCACCCGGCGACCGCCGATCCCGCGCCCGCACGATCGCCTCCGCGTCGTCCATCGCCACGCCCGCCGCCGCGATCTCCGCCGCACCCGCCCGGTTGATATCCACGCGCCCGACAGCCATCGCCGCCTCCCCAAAGCGCACCGCGTCGAGCATCGCCTCGATCGCCGCCGCGTCGGCACCCGCACCCCGCATCGCCTCGACCACACCGCGCCGCGACTCCACGCCCTCGAGCGCGGAGGCAAACCCCGCCGCACCGCCCGCGACGAACTCCGCGACCGAAACCCGCGGCTCGCCCCCGCCGACCGCACGCACCTCGGGCTCCCACGCCGAAACGCCACCCCCAGATCGCAACGACGCGATCGCCGCCAGCGTCTCCGTTCCCGCCGCCAGCTCCACCGGGCCGCCGCGCCGCGACCCGGCATCGCCATCCGACCACACCACCCGCCACCGCGCATCGCCGAGCGATTCCAACGGCCGCCGCGACACACGCACGCCACCGCCCCCAAGCACCTCGGCTCGCTTCGGCGCCATCTCGTGCGCCGCGATCGCCAGCGCGGACCGCACACGCAGCATCCGATCCACCGCGTCGCGGGTCGAACGCGACGCAAGCGTCGAGCTCTCGGCCGTCATCAGCGTCGCCGCCGCAACCACCGTGCCCAGCACAACCAGAATCAGCACCGCAAACAGTGCCAGCCCACGCCGCCGATCACCCCGCCGCCTCACGCCCCCACCCCCGCGCGCTCGCCGCCGCGTACATCATCATCAACATCCACAACGCCAAAGACCGGCACCAACCGGCGCCGGTCCGCGGGCCGATCCGGCGCGCCATCCGGCGGCCCATCAACCACCGCCTCGCCTTCCGACTCCTCACGCGGCGACACCGCACCAAACCACACCGACACCTCCACCGCCCGCGGCACCCGCCCGTCCAAGTCCGCCGTCGAGCCCACCCACCGCTCGCCATCGAGATACCGAAACGCAAGCCAGCGCACATCCGAAACCAGAAGCTCGCGCGACACGCCCTCACCCGATGCAACGATCGCGCCCGCCCCGGCGTCGTACCGCACGCCCCGCGTCGCAAGCTCGGGCGCCTCGCCCGCAAACCGCAGGCGTGTGATCGTGATCGACTGGCCTTCCCCGACGATCGCCGGCCCGTCGCCAGCGAACGCCGTCAGCAGGTCGCGCTCCAAATGCTCCATGAGCAGCCCCCCGCCCCAAAGCCGCGCCTCCCGCTCGGCCGCCCCCGCACGCGCCTGCCCAACCATCGACACGAACCGCAGCGACACACCCCCCAACGCGAGCAGCAGCGCCAGGGCAACCAGCACCTCGATCAGCGTCATACCCCGACGCCACACGCACCTCGTGCCCACGCTCATCGCCGCCCCCCCCGCCCGGTCACGATCGCCTGCGAGAGCGTCGCGTTCCCACCCCGCACCGAAGGATCGCTCACCCGCACCGTCACGAGCGTCACGCCGCGCACGATCGGCTCGGTCTCCACCTCCACGCGCAGCCCAACACCGCCCGGCGCCGACTCATCGAACGCGCCCAGCCGCTCGTCCGGGTCCGACCACGGCGCCTCGCCCGGCCAATCCACCACCCGCTCGTGCACCGTCTCGGGCGTCGCGAGCCCGAGCTCGATCGCGCCGAGCACACTCCGCGCCAGATCCGCGCACGCCGATCGGCTCGCCGCCGCGCGAGACGCAAGCCCCGCCGAAGCGATCGCACCCTGCACGCCCGCAAACAGAATCACAACGATCGACAGCGCCACCATCGCCTCGAGCAGCAACCACCCCCGACGACGATGGCGAGAAGGCCGCACACGCGAATCACGACACACACGCGTCATGGCAAGCCACCATCATCCCCGCCTGGGTCGCCCCACTCCAAGTCATCCCACTTCGCGTCGTCCCCGTCCAAATCATCCCCGTCCGCCGGCCGGTCGCCCGCACCATCCGCACCGCCCGCCGCAGCGCCGCGCACGAACCGGACAGGCTCGCCGCCCGACGCGCTGCCAACCTCGAGCCGCACCACCGCGCCGCCAACCTCAAGCACGCACGGATCGCCCTCGCGCACGCCGCGCGTCGGCATCACGACCGCCAGCGTCTCCGGCACCACGCCCCCCGCCACACCCACAAGCGCCGCCCCATCGGGCAGCCGCCACTCATCCACAACCATCGCCACCGCGTCATCGTCCGCGCCGTGATCGTGCACAACCCGCAGCACGTCGCCGCCATCCGCGACCGCAACCCGCATCGCGCGTCCCTGGTCAGACGCGTGGTACTGCGCCCCGCGCAGCACAAGACCGATCGTTCGCTCGGCCTCCACGCCCGCCGCGTCGTTCGCGACCAACCGGAACACCGGCACGCTCGCGGCCGACAGCGCAAGCACAAGCCCGAGCACCACGAGCACCTCGATGATCGAAAACGCCCGCGGCCCGCTCGCACGCCGCAGCCGATCAGGGCGGGGGCAGCAATCCATCGTCGCCGCCCATCATGTCATCCAGATCATCACCCATCGGCCGCGCGGTGATGTCGTCGTCGGTGCCCTCCTCGCCGTCGGGCCCGTTCGACCAGAGGTCGTACTGCGAGGCATCGTCCGAGAACTCCGACTCGGCGCTGTACCCAAACGGGTTGCCCCACCTGTCGTTCGCCAGCGGCTGCTCGAGGTACCCACGCCACTGCTCGGGGTCCGCGTCCGGATCGAGCCGCTCCTGGTTCCAGAGCACCGCGAGCCCCTCGTCATCCGTGGGCCAGCGATTGAAGTCGAACCGGAACTGCTTCAGCCCCGCCTCGAGCGTGTTCAAATCGACCTTCGCCAGGTCGACCTTCGCCTCGTCGCTGCGCCCGAGCACCGCCACGCCGACGATGCCGCCCAGCGCCAGAACGATCGCGAGCACGATCAAAACCTCGATCAGCGTGAACGCCCGCCGCACACACCGCCGCGTACCACGCCGAACACCAGCCCGCTCCGCCAATCCGTTCGCTACCCGCATGTCCACCATCCTCCGTGCCTGGAACCCAAACCAGCCGCATCCAAGCGGCAGCCGCCGCCAGACTACACCAGCCGCCAAACGCCCGCCATCACGCCTCAAAACCCCGTCCGCATGCTCACCAGCGGCAACAGCAGCGCCGCAGCCACCACCCCGACAACCAGAGCAATCATCCCGATCAACAACGGCTCGATCAGCCGGATCGCACTGGTCAGCAAGCGGTCCACCCGCTTCTCGATCGTCTCGGCAATCCGAAGCAGGATCGGACCCAGATTCCCCGCCGACTCGGCCATCGCCAGCATCTCGAGCACGTCGTCCTCAATCAGCCCCGCCTCCCGCAGCGAGGGCGTCATCGCCTCGCCCGTCTGCACCCGATCCGCCGCGCGCTCCACCGCCTCGGCCATCAAGATGTTCCCCGCCGCGTCCCGCGCGATCCGCATCGCCGGCAGCATCGGCACGCCCCCGGTCAACATCGTCCCCAGCATCCGGCAGAACCGCGCCGTCGCCACCGAACGCAGAATCGGCCCCACCACCGGCGACCGCGTCGCGACCCGCAGCACCCAGCGCTGCGCGTCCTCCCGCCGAAGCGCCCACGCCGCCCCAAACGCACCCACCGCGAGCACGGGCAACAGCACAAGCCCGAACCGCGACACAAAGTCCGCAAGACCGAACACCAGCACCGTCACGATCGGCAGCCGATCCACCCGCTCGAACATCGCCTCGAACTTCGGCAGAAACAGCCCGAACACCAAGCCCGTGATCGCCAGCCCGATCGTGACGAGCAGCAGCGGGTACACCAGCGCGCCCGTCAGCTTCGTCCGAAGCTCCGCCTGACGCTCCACCAGGTCGCCGAGCTTGTGCAGCGCCTCGCCGAGAAACCCGCCGCGCTCGCCCGCACGCACCATCGCGCCATGGAAGCCCGGGATCACGCCCGGCCAATCACCCATCGCCGCGCTCAGATCGTCCCCGCCCTCGACCCGGTCCGCGATCGCGGTAAACGCCTCGCCGATCCTCGGCTGGCTCTT
>CAYQAD010000077.1:0-10245 GCA_964415125.1 uncultured Phycisphaeraceae bacterium
ACCACCGGCACCTCCAACGGCATCCCCGATGGCACCGTCGATCTCTCCGACTTCTCCTTCTACCTCGCCCTCTGGGGTGTCGGCTGCCCGTAAGCGGCAACCGAACTGAGGCGCAGCGCAAAGCACCTCGCGTCTGATCCCCAAAGCCCCCGCCCCCAGCGGGGGCTTTTCTCGTTTACACTTCTCCTCGCCACGGAGGGCATGTGCACGAGCAACTCATCGGCATCGCGTTGGTCTTCATCCTCGGCATCGGCGCGCAATGGCTCGCCTGGCGCATCAGGGTGCCCTCCATCCTCTTGCTGCTCGCCGCGGGATTCGCCGTCGGCCCCATCGCCGAGTGGACCGGCATCGGCCGCATCCTCAGCCCCGACGCACTCCTCGGCGACATCCTCGCGCCCCTTGTCTCCATCTCCGTCGGCATCATCCTCTACGAGGGTGGCCTCACCCTCCGGCTCCGTGAGATCTCCGGCGTCCGCGCCGTCGTCCGAAACCTCGTCTCCACCGGCGCACTCGTCGCATGGTTCGGAGCCGCCGCCGGTGCCTACTTCATCGTCGGCCTCAGCGCCCAACTCGCCATCCTCGTCGGCGCCATCCTCGTCGTCACCGGGCCCACCGTCATCGGCCCGCTCCTCCAGCACATCCGCCCCAAGGGCAAGGCCGGCCCCATCCTCAAGTGGGAGTCGATCGTCATCGACCCCATCGGCGCACTCCTCGCCGTCCTCGTCTTCGAGGTCATCGTCGCCAGCGCCGCGGGCTCCACCGGCGCAGGCGGCGCACTCGGCGGCATCGTCGAGTCCGTCGTCCTCACCATCGTCGCCGGCGGCGGGCTCGGCGCGATCGGGGCCATCCTCCTCATGCTCGCCATCCAGCGTCACTGGGTCCCCGACCACCTGCAAAACCCCGTCTCTCTCCTCCTGGCCGTCGCCGCGATCGTCGGCGCCGACCTCGTCCAAAAAGAAGCCGGCCTTCTCGCCGCGACCATCATGGGCATCATCCTCGCGAACCAGGCCCGCGCCGATGTCCGCCACATCGTCGAGTTCAAGGAAAACCTCCGGGTCCTCATCATCTCCTGCCTCTTCGTCCTCCTCGGCGCACGCATCACCGCCGAGCAGCTCACATCCCTCGGCATCCCCGAGCTCCTCTTTGTTGTCTCGCTCATCGTCGTCGTCCGCCCGCTCTCGGTCCTCGCCTCGACCGCCGGCTCGGGCCTCACCCGCGCCGACCGCTTCTTCCTCGCGCTCATGGCGCCCCGCGGCATCGTCGCCGCCGCCGTCGCCTCCGTCTTCGCACTCCGACTCGAGCAGACCGGCACCGTCCCGGGCGCCGAAGCCATCCTCACCACAACCTTTGCCGCCATCGTCGGCACCGTCGCGTTCTACGGCCTCACCGCGCCATACGCCGCACGACGCCTCGGCCTCGCCGACGCAAACCCCCAGGGCCTACTCATCGTCGGCGCATCCGCATGGGCGCGAGGCCTCGCCGCCGCCGTCGCCGCCAGGGGCATCCGCGTCCTCATGGTCGACTCCAACCGCGACAACATCCGCGAGTCGCGCATGCTCGGCCTCCCCGTCTACTACGGCAACATCCTCTCCGAGCACGCCCTCGAAGAAATGGACATCACAGGCCTCGGCCGACTCCTCGCACTCACGCCCAACGACGAGGTCAACGCCCTCGCCGTCCAGCGCTACGCCCACCTCTTCGGCAGAGCCCAGCTCTACCAGGTCGCGCCGCCCAAGCGCCCGAGCAAAACCGATCGCCAGAACGTCTCCCGCGAGCTCCTCGGCCGCATCCTCTTCGACACCACCGCCACCTTCGAGACCCTCGACGCCCGCCTTGCCGACGGCCACGTCATCAAGACCACAACCCTCACCGAAGAGTTCACCTTCGACGCCTACCGCACGCTCTACGGCTCATCCGCAACCATCCTCGCCCGCGTCACACCCGCAAAGACCGTCACCCTCGCCCTGGACCACGCCGACCTCGACCCACAACCCGGCGACGCCATCATCGCCATCGTCGACCCCGACGCCCTCTTCATCCGCTGACGCCATGTCTCCGCGGCTCTGTCATGCGAGCCCACCGCGTAAGCGGTGGGTCTTCCCGGACATCTCGCAAAAATCTCTACAAAACAAGCCTCAACGCTCCGCCGGCCCGGTCACCAATCGGCAAACCGTCCGCAGCCGATCCGCCACCGACTGCGGCGGCGCGGGCGCGCCATTGTGCCCGAGCACCACCACCGTCTCATCATCCCCCGCATCGCCCCCGCCGCGCATCGCACGCACCGCGCCAAGCAACCCCCGCCCAATCGCCGCCGGGTCGATGCCAACACCATCCGCCGGCAACGACCGCGCGAGTTCGAGCACGCCCGCCTCCCCAAGCTGCTCGCCGTCGTCGCCGACCGACTCCATCAGCGCATCGGTGTAGAACACAACCACATCACCAACCGCCAGCTTCACCGCGTACTGGTGGTACGCCGTCGGCTCGATGATGCCGAGCGGCAAGTTGTCGATCCCGACGTCCCGCGCCGAGCGCGCAAGCTCCACGCCCGCCGTCGCCTCGTGCAGCGCGCTCCACGCCCCCGTCGCCGCCGATCGATACATCGGCCGTGGATGCCCCGCGTTTGTCAACACCAGGTGTTGCGTCGTCGCGAAGTACGACGCCAGCACCGCCGTCGCAAACGTTCCCCCCTCGGCAAGCCGCGAGAACTCGTCCCCGATCGCCTCGGTAAACGCCGACTGATCCACTGTGTTGATGTTCTTCCGCACCAGCCCCCGCAGCACCTCCGCCACACGCCGAACGCCCTCGCCGTGCCCCGACACGTCCGCAAGCACGAACCGCGCAATCGCGCCCGCCCCGCACAGCGACACATAGTGCACGTCACCACCCGCGTCATCACCCGCGTGCGGCACGCTCGACACATACACATCGAGCCCCGGCACGCTCGCCGACGTATCGATCGCCCGGCTCCCGCCCCACACCTCCATGCACCCAAGCGTCACCGGCTCGCCATCAGGCATGCGCATTCTCCTCGCCCGCCACACCGCACGGCGCGTCGCTTATGACGAACCAAACCGCCCGCTGCGCTATTCGACACCACGCCCGCAACGCCCGCGTCACCCGCGGTCGCGCTCCCTCGGCGGCGCCGCCCAGTGCAGCTTCTGAATCACCGTCTGCCAGTACGACGCCGACCCGTTCCGCACGAACGAAACGCTCCGCCCCTCGCGCCGAATCGTCACGCGATCGCCCTCGCCCAGCCGGCGATTCACCTGCCCATCGAGCACAAGCGCCGTCCCCGGATTCTCCCCGTTGCCCGCGTTCGCCCGGAGCAACTCAAGCTCCACCACACTCTCGCCTACCACAACGATCGGCCGAAACGCCAGCGAGTGCGCCGCGATCGGCGTGATCACGAGCCCATCCACCTCCGGCGCCACGATCGGCCCGCCCGCCGAGAGGTTGTACGCCGTCGACCCCATCGGTGTCCCCACGATCAGCCCGTCGCCGCTGAGCTTGGGCCCCGCCTCGCCATCGATCCGCAGGCAAAGCTCGATCATCCGGTACGGCGGGCCCGCCGTCACGACCGCCTCGTTCACCGCGATCCCCGCCACCTCGCCGCCTACCTCCGCCCGCAGCACCGGGTGCCGGCGAAGTGAAAGCTCACCCCCGCCAAACAGCGCCTCGGCCTGCGCCTCCACCGCGTCCGCGTCAAACTCCGCGAGAAACCCCACCCGCCCCGCGTTCACACCCAGCAGCGGCACGCCGAGCCCAAGGCACCGACGCGACTGCGCCATCAGCGTCCCATCGCCGCCCAGCACCACCACAAGATCGACACCACCGCCCCCGTCGCCGCCAAACCCCCGCAGCTCGCCCCACTCGGCGCTCTCCTCACCCACCACCGTGCCGAACCGCTCCACCGCCGCGTGCACGCGCGCAGCCACCTCCGCCGCGCCCGGCTTCTCACGATTCACCAGCATCAAAACGCGTCGGCCCATCGCCCGAGTCTACACCGCGTCTAGCGCGACGCAGGCGCGGGCGCCGCCCGCGTCGCCGCCGAGCCCGCCGACCCCGCGCCGATCAGCTCACGAACCGCACGCGCGATGCCAGCCGCATCGATGCCGACCTCCGCAAGCTGCGACTCACGCGAGTCCTGGTACACCCACGCGTCGGGCAGCCCAAGCACCCGCACGCGCGACGCGTCGAGCCCCATGTCCGCCGCGGCCTCGAGCACCGCCGAGCCAAACCCGCCGATCACGCTATGGTCCTCGACCGTCACGATCGCCGCCCCGCCCTCGAGCAGCTCGCGGATCAGCCCGCCATCCACAGGCTTGGCAAACCGCGCGTCCCACACCGCCACGTCGTACTCATCCCCGAGCACCTCCGCAGCCTTGAGCGCATCGATCGCAGGCGTGCCGAACCCAAGCACCGCAACCTCCGGCACGCCATCGCCCGCCGTCAGCCGCCGCGCCTTGCCGAGCTCAAACGCCGGGCACGCCGCATCCGCAAACCGCTCGCTCACGCTGTCACGCGGATACCGCACCGAGCTCAGCCCGTCGTCGTAGGTCCGCATGAACTCCGTCGCCGCGAACAAGCTCTTCTCATCGATCGCCGCGAGCACCGCCGCATCCGGCAGCGTCCGCAGCAGCGCCACATCGCAGAACCCGTGGTGCACCGCGCCATCGCCGCCGACGAGCCCCGCGCGATCAAGCATCAGGCGCACCGGCAGCCCCTGCAACGCCGCCTCCTGAAAAGCCTGGTCAAACGCCCGCTGCAAGAACGTGCAGTACACAAAGAAGAACGGCTTGAACCCCGTCTTCGCGAGCCCCGCCATCATGTCCACCGCGTGGCTCTCGCAGATGCCAACGTCCCACGTCCGCTCCGGGAACCTCGGCATGACCTTGTCCATGCCCGTGCCGCCCGGCATCGCCGCCGTGCACGACACCACCTTCTCGTCCCGCTCCATCGCGTCGATCATCACGTCCGCCGCGACCGCCGTGAAGCTCCGCCCGCTCTTCTTCAACTCGACCCGGCAGCCCTCGTTCTCGAGCCGCTCCACGTCAAACGCCGGCGGCGAGTGGAACGTCGTCGCATCATCTTCCGCGACGTCCAGGCCCTTGCCCTTCTTGGTCTTCACGTGCAGCACCATCGGCCGATCGATATCCCGCGCCTCGCTCAGGAACTCGATCAGCTGCGGGATGTCGTGCCCGTCGACCGGGCCCACGGTCACAAGCCCGAAGTGCTCGAACCACGCACCCTCCGCAATCATCGCCTTCGTCGCCTCGCCCGCCCGGTGGTACGCGTCCTGCAACACGCCCCCGCCCGGCACGTGCCGAAGCACCTCCCGCGCGCCCTTCTTGAAGTCGCCGTACAAGTGGCTCAGCCGCAAGCGATCGAAGTACTGGCTCACCGCGCCCTGCGGCTTGCTGATCGACATCCCGTTGTCATTCAGCACCACAAGAAACTGCCGCTTGAGCGTTCCCGCGTTGTTCAGCCCCTCCATCGCCACGCCGTTCACGATCGACGCGTCGCCAATGATCGTCGCCACGCGCCGACCATCCGCCGCGTGCTTCGGGTCGTACCCATCGCCGTTGAGCGTGTCGCCCCGCGCCATGCCCACCGCCGTCGAGATGCCCGTGCCCGCGTGCCCGACGCTAAACAGGTCGTACTTGCTCTCCCGCGGCTCCGGGAAGCCCGCCATGCCCTCGCGCGTCCGCAACTTCCCGAGCAGCCCCGCCCGCCCGGTGAGCAGCTTGTGCGGATAGCACTGGTGCCCAACGTCAAACAGCAGCCGATCGTGCCCAAAGTCAAAGACGTAGTGCATCGCGATCGTCAGCTCAACCACGCCCAGGTTCGGCGCGAGGTGCCCGCCGGTCTGCTGCACCTGCTCGATGATCCGCCCGCGAATCTCCGCCGCGAGTTCATCGAGCCGATCCACCGGCAGCTTCTTGAGATCCGCCGGCGTCGAGATCGTGTCAAGCAGTCCCATGCATTCGCCCCAATCGCTCAGCAAGCGTTCGCCCGCCGAAAAGTCGCCATCCCAAATCCGTATCCAGGTGCCGCGCATCCGTTCGCGCCGCGAGCAGTGGGGGCCCGCGCCACCCACCCGTCTACTTCCGCATTCGCAACCCGCCCATGCGGCAGGCACCAGCCAACAAACAAAGTTTCATTCCAAAGTGAAAGTTTAGCCTTCCAAGCCACCCAGAGGGCCGCCCGCCTCGTGAAATCCCGCGGGCCCACGCCCTCAAGCCGTCCGCACCGCCAGCCGCTCGGCGAGCCGTCCCAAAGGCCCAGCCGCCGCACCAAGCGATTCGACCGCTCCCGCCGCCTCGATGCGAAGACCCTCAATCGCCTCCCGCGTTGCATCAACGCCCATGATCCCCGGATACGTCAGCTTCCCAGCGTCCGCGTCCTTACCCGTCCGCTTGCCCACGTGTTCGCTCGACTGCGTCACATCGAGCAAGTCGTCCACCGCCTGGAACATCAGCCCGATCGCCTCGCCAAAACGCGTCACCGCCTCGAGCTGCGCCCCATCCGCGCCCGCCGAGATCGCCCCCATCCGGCACGCCGCCCGAATCAGCGCCCCGGTCTTGTGCCGATGCGTCTCGATCAGTTTCTCCCGATCGCTCCGACCAACCCCGTGCCCGCCCAGCGTGTCGTACACCTGCCCCGCGATCATCCCCGTCGTCCCCGACGAAAGCTCCCGCGTCAGCACGCCCACAGTCTCGCCGTCCACGCCCGATTCGGCCACCGCCGCAAACGCGAGCGTCAGCAGCTGATCCCCCGCGAGAATCGCCATCGCCTCGCCCGCGTGCTTGTGAAGCGTCGGCCGACCACGCCGCATGTCGTCGTCATCCATCGCCGGCAGGTCGTCATGCACCAGGCTAAACGCGTGCACCAGCTCCACCGCCGCACCCGCCGAGACCGACGCGAGCCCGTCCCCGCCCACAGCCTCCGCCGATCGCCACGCGAGAATCGGCCGAAGCCGCTTCCCCCCACCCAGGACCGCGTATCGACACGCCGCCGCGAGCGACTCGGGCACCCCCGCGCCATCGATCACCGCCGCCAGCCGCGACTCGACCGCCTCCACGACCGCCGACTCGCCAACACCCGAAGCGCCCGCCGGCACCGCGTCCATCGCAACCCTTCGATCGTCCAATCCCGCATCCCCCGGCGTTGAGCGCCCCCGCGTCGAGCAATCGTGCATCGAGCGAGTATACAGCCGCACCCGCTACCATCCCCCCGTGCCCATGACACACCCCGCAACACTCGCCGACCTTACCTCCCTCATCCAGCGCGGCGGCTGGGTCATGTACCCGCTCCTGCTCCTCTCCCTCACCGCCCTCACCCTCATCACCGAGCGAGCCATCTTCTGGCTCCGCCTCCACACCGCCGCCCGCCGACGCACCCTGGGCCTCATCGCCCAGCGGGCTCGCCGGGGCGAACTCACCGACGCCGAAGAGCTCGCCACCCGCGACGGCTCGCCCTACGGCCGGTTCGCCGCCGCACTCATACAAACCCGCCGCGAAACACCAACCGCAGACCTCGAAGCCGCCGCCCAGCAACACCTCGAAGACGTCCGAGTCCCCCTCGAGCGCTTCGGCGTCGTCCTCGCGACGATCATCACCGCCGCCCCCATGCTCGGCATCCTCGGCACCGTCACCGGCATCATCCGGTCCTTCAACCTGCTCGACGCCGATCAGATCGCCGTCGACCCCGCAGCCGTCGCCGGAGGCATCGCCGAGGCACTCTTCACCACCGCCTTCGGCCTGCTCATCGCCCTCGTCACCCTCTTCCCCCACGCCATCTTCCGAGCACAGACCGACCGCGCACTCAACCGCCTCGACGCCCTCGCCGCCGCCATCACATCACGCTCGTCTTAGTCCGATCGCACCCTGAACTTCCGGCGCCAAGGCTTCTTGGCGGGTGCCACGGTTTGACCCGAAGGGCAAGCCGTGCTCTTCCGATGTCCGTGCGACCTACGCCGTCGGCTCGCCCGCACTCTCCCGGATCAACTCAAAGATCTCGCCCGGCTCGGTCGCCGCGTAGATCTTCGACCGGAAGTCCTCCATCGTCATCAGTCGGCTCACCCGCGCCAGCGCCTGGATGTGGTCGCTCGTCCGGTCCGGCGGGCTCGCCAGCAGCACCACCAGCCGCACCGGCTGCCCATCGATCGCCTCGAAGTCCATCGGCTCGCTCGGCCGACCAATCGCCATCGCGAGCTGCTCCATCGCCGCGCACTTGCCATGCGGGATCGCAAGCCCGTGCCCGATGCCCGTCGTCCGCGTCTGCTCGCGCGTCCACACCGCGTCCTTCAACGCCGCCGGATCGCCCACACGACCAGACCGCTCAAGCACATCGACGAGCTCGTCGATCACGCCTTTTTTGTCCGTCGCCTCCAGAGGCGAGATCACACTGTCTTCGGTGAGAATGTCCAGCAGGTTCATCTGGTCCCGACCGGCCCTTTCCGTCCAGCATCACGCTGAGAACGCTTCACCCAACATCCAACCCCAACATCCAGCCCCGACACCTACATCCAACTCGCACGCGATGCACCGGCCGGAACACGCAGGCCTCCCGACCACCGATCCGGCGAGTGTAGCCGCTCCCGCCCTCACCGCATCAGCACGCACGAGTACGCCCCGTCCCGATGCTCCGCCGGGCCCGCGCCATCCCCGCCCGTCGGCCACGCACGCCGATCACGCCTCGGCCGCAGCCCGTGCGTCTTCCGCGCCCACGCCACCACCCGCTCGTTCTCCTCACGCTCCACCGAGCACGTCGCGTACAACAGCCGCCCACCCTCCGCGAGCATCGGGATCGCGTCCACGATCACCTGCCGCTGCGTGTCGTTCAGCCGCTGCACCGCCCGCCGATCCGCCCGATACCGCGCCTCGATCCGCCGCCCGATCACGCCGCTGTTCCCGCACGGCACGTCCAGCAGCACCAGGTCCGCCTTGCCACCAACCGCCCCAAGCACCTCACCAGCCGCCACAACATCCACCCGCTCGTCATCCGCAAACACCCGCCCAAGCGTCGCGAACCGCTTCTCGTCCACGTCCGTCGCAACAATCCTCGCCTCCGGAAACACCGCCGCCAGCTGCCGCGTCTTCGTCCCCTGTCCGGCGCACAGGTCCACGATCAGCCCCGGCACCGTGTCGCCATCCGCCACGCTCAGCACCGCCCCCGCCGACGACACATCCTGCACCCAGCACCCCGGATGCCGCTCGAGCCAGCCCCCAAGCGCCGCCGTCGAGCCCGTGTACACCACGAACCCATCCTCCTCGTGCGGCACCGCGTCCTCCGTCGGCAGCCATCCCGCGTGCATCGCATTGACCACAATCGGCGCCGGCTCAAGCCCCGACCACGCGATCTGCCGCACACGCTCCGCCGGCAACCACGTCATCCACCGCCGGATCAACGTCTCCGGCACGCTCGTCGCCACCGCAAGCCGGGTCATCGGATCCTCGGGCAGCACATCGCCCGCGAGTTGCTGCCAACGGCCATCCCCCATCGGCACCGCATCCCGCGGCCCCGCCCAGTCGCGCTCCCAGTCCCACTCCAACTGCTCCGGCTCGCCGACCAGCATCTCCGAAGTCCGCCGAAGCACCGCATTGACCAAGCCCGAAGCCTTGGGCATCCGCCCCTTCACCCGCTCAACGGTCTCCCCGATCGCCGCGTGCACCGGCACCCGATCGAGCAGCACCAGCTGCGCCACGCCCGCCACCAGCGCCGCACGCACCGCCGGCGAGAGCTGATCCACCGGCCGATCAACATGCACGCCGTACAACGTCTCCAGCGTCAGCCACCGCCGCATCGACGCCTCGTAGATCGCCCGCGCAAGCCCCGCATCCCGCGGATCCAGCGCCCCGCAGTCGGGCTCGGCGATCAGCACGCTCGGAAAACGCTCCGCCTGCCCCTCCAGCGCCGCCATCGCCGCACCGCGAGCCGTCGTCGCCCGGGGCATCGCCCCGCCAGCAGCGCCACCTCGCCGCCCATCGCCGCGCCCGCCGTGACCCCCGCGTCCCCGGCCCAAACCGCCGCCCCGCCCCCGAGATGTTCCATGTCCATGTGCCAAGAACCGCAATGGTAAGCCCGCCACACCCGCTACTCTCGCACCCGCCCCCAATCCCCCTCGCGCATGCCAACGACCCCGACCAGCCCCGCCCCGCCGGCACCCCCCCCCCCCCCCCCGCCACCCGGCGGCTGCGCACGCCAGCGCCACCGCAAGAACCAAAAAGGCCGCCACACCCACAT
>CAYQAD010000078.1:0-1903 GCA_964415125.1 uncultured Phycisphaeraceae bacterium
CTGACCAACGACGACGGCATCCGCGCGCCCGGCATCGCGGCGCTGCACTGGGCACTGACCACACCAAGCCCGATCGCGGGACCCGACGGCACGCCCGCGGAGGTCTTCGTCGTCGCGCCCGAGACGGTGCAGTCCGCGACGAGCCACGGCGTCACGTTCCACGAGCCGCTCATGACCAAGCCCGTCCCGCTGCCAGGCGGGTCGAGCGGCATCGCCGTCGACGGCCGGCCCGCCGATTGCGTGAAGCTGGCAGTCGCAAACCTCTGGCCCGGCAAGTTCGGCGAGGGGTCTCGGCCCGACCTTGTCATCAGCGGCATGAACGCGGGCGCGAACTGCGGCGTGAACGTCATCTACTCCGGCACCGTCGGCGCGGCGATCGAGGCGGCCTTCCTCGGGCTGCCCTCCATCGCGGTCAGCCTGATGCTCGACGGCAAGCAGCCCGACTTCGGCACCGCGGCGACGCACGCGCGGGCTGTCATCGAGCGGATCATCGCCAAGGCGATGCCCGCGGCCCACGAGTGCCTCAACCTCAACGTCCCGCCCACCACCGGCCCAGGACCCGTGCCCGAGGTCCGCGTCTGCCCCATGAACACGCACGGCCTAGTCGACAAGTACGAGCCGAGGCAGAGCCCCACCGGCGAGCCCTACTACTGGGCGGCCGGGCACGGGCTGGACTTCCACGGCACCGATCCGGGCACCGACGTGGCGGGCCTGCGCGAGGGGGCGATCACCGTCACGCCGCTCAGCTACGACCTGACGGACTACGGCCGGATCCAGCGCGTGGGCAGCTCGCTGCTGGGCGAGTGGGGCCCGGCGGACTCATGACGGGGCTGCCGGTGTGAACGACAACGAAAACGCCGCCCGAGATCGGCGTGGGGCCGAGCGCGGGCGGCGCGAGAGAGGGGCTTGGTGATCGGATCGGGATGGGCGCGTTAGACGCCGGCCACCACGGGGAAGTCGATCTCGGTCTCGTTGACGTGGTTGAAGTAGTTGGTGTACGTCGCGAGGGCGTAGGTCGCGAGGACCTCGGGGACGTGGGCGTCGGTGTAGCCGGCGTTCTTGAACGCCGCGAGGTCCTCGTCGTCGATGAAGCCGCGCTTCTCGTGGATCGCGAGGGCGAAGGTGGCGAGAGCGTTGAGCTTGGCGTCGTCGTCGATGGAGCCTCGGCGGGCGGCGACGGTCTGGTCGTCGGTCAGGCCGACCATCTTGCCGATGGCGGTGTGGGCCGACTCGCAGTACTCGCAGTTATTCGCGTGGCCCACGGCGAGGTGGACGACCTCCTGCTCCTTGGCGGAGAGGTTGGCGTTGGCGAGTGCGCCGGCGAGGCCGAGGTAGGCATCGAGGGCGGCGGGGCTGTTGGCCATGGCCTTGAAGATGTTGAAGTGCTTGCCCTTGAGGGGGCCGTCGAAGATCTCCTTGGTCCGGCCGGTGGCGCTGGCGGGATCGACATCGGGAAGGCGTGGCATGGTGTGCCCTTTCTCTTGGATGATGGACTGGGTGGTGGACGGTCGCACGGGTCGGCGTTCGGCCCGGTTGACGATGGTTGGACGACCCCGGCTGGCGATGGGTGACAGCCGATGGGGCGCGTGACCAAGGCGGGACCGAAGAGCCCAAGAGGCCCGGGCGGGCCGGTTTGCGCGGACCGTGCAAGCGTTGTGTCAACAGCGGATGAAACGTGCCCCCGCGGTGCAGAAGGGGGCCCGGCGGGAGCCGAAGCTGATCTATGTTGCGGCTCCTGCATTGGAACGCACACGCGACCAGTCCCCCGCTGCAGCAGCAACCCAAGCCACGCGGGCAGCGGTCACGGGATCCACGCGGCCCGAAAGAGCGGGCTGCGGAAGGGCAAGGAGGCCCATGCCATGGCACACACCGCTGCGGGGCACACCTCGATCACCAGCCCGAT
>CAYQAD010000078.1:2003-5192 GCA_964415125.1 uncultured Phycisphaeraceae bacterium
CGATCACCAGCCCGATGACCAACCCGATCACCCGGCGCCCCGTCGATCGGTCGGACGCGCTATGCGATCCGAGCGAGCTCGGCTCGCTGACGCGCATAGACCTGCACTGCCACAGCCGGGCGTCGGACGGCCCCGCGATCGCGGCGCTCGGGCTCATCGGCTGCCCCGAGTGCTACTCCGAGCCCGAGCAGGTCTACGACCAGGCGCGGGCTCGCGGCATGGACATGGTCACGATCACCGACCACGACACCATCGCGGGCGCACTCGAGCTGCACGAGCGCGGGTTCGAGGACTTCATCATTGGGCAAGAGGTCACGGTCTACTTCCCCGAGGACCGCTGCAAGCTGCATGTGCTGGTCTGGGGCCTCACGCCCGAGCTGCACGAGGAGATGGGCCGGCTCGGGCTCCGGCAGGACGTGTACGACTTCGCGGCGTGGCTCGTCCAGCACAACCTGCCGCACTCCTTTGCGCACCCGCTCTACGTGCAGAACGGCAAGCTGACGCGCTGGCACGTCGAGCGCGGGGCGCTGCTCTTCAAGAGCTTTGAGACGCTCAACGGTGCGCACAGCGGCACGATGCGCTCGAGCATCGAGCGGTTCATCAAGACGCTTACGCCGAGCAAGGTGCATCGGCTGGTGAATGAGCACCGGCTCGAGCCGATCTGGCCCCGCATCTGGGAGAAGGGGCGCACGGGCGGCAGCGACGACCACGGGCTGATGAACATCGGGCGCACGTGGACGGCCCTGCCGGGCGAGATCGAGACGCCCCAGGCGTTTCTGAAACGCGTGATGGCGGGCGACAGCGAGCCGGGCGGCGTGGGCGGGCACTCGGCGCTGCTCGCGCACCAGTTCACCACGGTGGGCGCGCACTTCCTCGGGCGGAAGGTCGAGACCAAGGGCTCGCCGATCACTCGGGAGGTCGCGCGTCGGCTCGTGGGCTTCGCGGGCGTGGACGTGCGCAAGCCGAGCAAGGCGTCGCTGGCGGCCGATCTGGTGCGGAAGAAGGTGGGTTCGAAGATCGCCAAGGGCCGGGCGAAGCGGTCGCTGCCGCTGGTCAAGGCGATGGCGGGCGAGATCGGCCCCTTGCTCGATCGGCACGAGCGGGTGCGCGAGCGCATGGGCGCCGACCCGGCCCGGATAGGTGCGCCCGTCGCCGAGCACGAGGCGATGGCGGCCTTCATGGAAGACCTGATCGCGACCGCCACGCGGGCGCTCGGCGCGGGCACGAGGGGCGCCGTAGCGGATCGCGACCGGGCGGCGCTGGTCGAGCACGTGATCAGCCATCTGGTCGTGCAGAGCGCGCAGCTGCCGTACCTTGTGAGCCTGTTCTACCAGAACAAGGAGCGTGTCTTCCTCGAGCGGTTCGACTGGGAGACTTCGCTCGAGGATGGAGGGCCCAGCGCCATGGACCGACCGATGCGCGTGGCGCAGTTCACCGACACCCTCGGCGACGTCAACGGCGTGTCGCGGTTCATCCGCAACGTGGCCGAGCAGGCGCACGCGCACGACCGCGAGCTGCACGTCTTCACGTCGACCAACTTCGCCGTGCCGGACCTGCCCAACGTGCACAACTTCGACCCGGTGCTCTCGGGCAAGATGCCCAAGTACGAGCAGCTCGAGGCGGTGCTGCCGCCGGCGCTGGCGATGCTGCGTGCGGTCGATGAGTTCCGGCCGGACGTGATCCATGTTTCGACGCCGGGCCCGGTGGGCATCGTGGGCGCGATCGCGGCGCGGATGCTCCGCGTGCCGGTGCTGGGCGTGTACCACACGGACTTCCCCGCCTACATCGACCACCTCTTCGAGGACCAGGCGATGACGTACGCCTGCGAGCGGGTGATGAGGTCGTTCTACAAGCCCTTCCGGGCGATCTTCACGCGGAGCGACGACTATGCGTCGAGCCTGCGGAACCTGGGCATCTCCGACGATCGGATCGTGCGGCTCCAGCCCGGCTGCGACATCCAGCAGTTCCACCCGCGGTTCGAGGACCAGCAGATCTGGAAGAAGCTCGACAGCGAGGGCGGCATCGCGAGGACGCGCACGCCCGGCTCGCCCGTGCGGGCGATCTATGTCGGCCGCGTGAGCGTGGAGAAGAACCTGCCGATGCTCGCGGGCGTGTGGAAACGCGTCGCGCGCCAGCTCGGCGAGCAGGGCGTGCACGCGGAGTTGGTGGTCGTGGGCGACGGCCCCTACCGCACGCGAATGCAGCAGGAGCTCAAGGGCCTCGACGTGCGGTTCCTCGGGTTCCGCCACGGCGACGAGCTGAGCACGATCTACGCGTCGAGCGACCTGTTCATCTTCCCCAGCCTGACCGACACGCTCGGGCAGGTGGTGATGGAGGCGCAATCGTCGGGGCTGCCGGTGATCGTGTCGGACCAGGGCGGGCCGAAGGAGGTCGTGAACGACGGCATGACCGGGCACGTGCTGCCCGCGTCGGACCCCGGCGCGTGGGTCGAGACGATCGCCGGGCTGCTCGCGGATCGAGGGCGCCTCGCGTCGATGGGCCGGGCGGCGCACGACTCGATGCAGAGCATGTCGATCCGCAACTCGTTCGAGCACTTCTGGCAGGTGCACGAGCGTGCGTGGCACAAGCACCTGGCGTCGCGCGGGATCGGCACGGCCGAGCGGGGCTGGCCCGAGCGGGTCGACGCGGCACCGCAGCGGAATGGTGCTGCCCAGACGCAGCCATCCCGCCAAGACCGGCTCGACCCGGATCGGCTTGACCACGAGGCCGGTGCGACGGCGTAGAACACGGGCCCTTTGCCACGGGTTGGCCCGCAGGGCAACCCTTGCGAGGGACGTACCGGACGCCCAAAGTCATTCGGCACGGCTTGGCTTTGCTCAAGCCGTGGCACGGGGAAGCGCATCGAGATCAATGACAACGCCCCCGCGCGGTGGCGGGGGCGTTGGTCGGTTCGAAAGTTGTGACTGCTTCTGGAGAGCGATCACGCCGCGCGACGGGCCGGCTTGCGGGCGGTCGTGCGGCGGGTGTTGGTCTTGGCGGTCGTCTTGCGGGCCGCGGGCTTGCGGGCGCTCGACTTGCCGACGAGGCGGAGCTTGTTGTTGGTCCGCTTGGTCGCGGTGCGCTTGGCGGTGGTCTTGGGCGCTGTGCGCTTCGCGGCGGTGCGGGCGGCGCTCTTGCGGGCGGCCGGCTTGCGGGCCGTGGTCCGCTTGGCGGGCGTGCGCTTGGCCG
>CAYQAD010000078.1:5292-10066 GCA_964415125.1 uncultured Phycisphaeraceae bacterium
CGCTTGGCGGCGGGCTTGCGAGCGGTGGTGCGCTTGGCGGTCGACTTGGTGGTGGTGCGCTTTGCGGGAGTCCGCTTCGCAGCAGGCTTCTTGGCTGCCGGCTTCTTGGCTGCCGGCTTCTTGGCGGTTGCACGCTTGGCTGCGGGCTTCTTCGCGGCGGGCTTCTTGGCGGTCGACTTGCGGGCGGCGGGTTTCTTGCCGGCGGGTTTGCGGGTGGACTTGGTGCCGGCCTTGGTGGTCGTGCGTCGCTTCGTGGCCGAGTGGCGGGTGGTGGTGCGTGCGGGCATGTCGTGCTCCTGTGTCCCCGGACGGGGGCGATTGGTGATTTCACGCGGTTGGTTGCGCGTGCCGGACGGGCTCGATGCCCGGTCGTCCGGCCTGCCCGCCTGCGACACGCGGGGGGCTGTGCCCGGGCGAATAACCGCTCGGACGCTCGCTCATTCGGCCGGGGGTGGGTGCTCCATTACGCTTTTTTCCGAGAATGATGCGATGGCGCTCGGGAAGGCGCAAAAACTTGCCGTTGGAGCCCCTCGCTGCCGCCGGGGCCGGGCGCGACCGCCCGCCCGATGAGCCGTGCCCATCGACCGTTGTGAAGAGAGCCCATGACCTCCATGCCCACCCGCCGAACCAGACCCGTGCCGCCGCCCACCGCCCCCGCCGATTGGTCGGTCGAGGGCTGGCTGTCGAAGCCGGCGGCCCACCAGATTGCCTACGACGACGAGGCGGCCGTGTCTCGTGCGGTGTCGAAGCTCCGCGACCTGCCGCCGTTGGTCACCAGCTGGGAGGTGCTCCGCCTCCGCGCCGCGCTTGCCGAGGCCGAGGAGGGCAAGCGATTTCTGTTGCAGGGCGGCGACTGCGCCGAGGCGCTGGCCGACTGCCGACCCGAGGCGATCACGAGCAAGCTCAAGATCCTGCTGCAGATGTCGCTGGTGCTCGTGCATGGGCTGCAGACGCCCGTTGTGCGCGTCGGCCGATTCGCCGGCCAGTACGCCAAGCCCCGGTCGAGCCCCACCGAAACCAAGACGATCAACGGCAGCGAGACGACGCTGCCCTCCTACTTCGGCGATCTGATCAACCAAGCACCCTTCGAGCCCAACGCACGCCGCGCCGACCCGCACCTGATGGTGCGCGCGTACCAGCACTCGGCGATGACGCTCAACTTCGTCCGCTCGCTGCTCGACGGCGGCTTTGCCGACCTGCACCACCCGGAGTACTGGGACCTCTCGTTCCTGGGCTCGGCCCAACTCAGCGAGGACGTGCGCGCCCAGTACGAGCTGATGAGCCGAGAGCTCTCGAGTGCGCTGCGCTTCATGGAGGCGCTGGGCGAGAAGACGGTCGACGAGCTGACGCGCGTCGAGTTTTTCGCGAGCCACGAGGGGCTGAACTTGCAGTATGAGTCGGCCCAGACGCGGCGCGTGCCGCACGCCGAGGGGCACTGGTGCCTCACGACGCACCTGCCCTGGATCGGCGAGCGGACGCGGCAGCTCGACGGCGCGCACGTCGAGTTCTTCCGCGGCATCGAGAACCCGGTGGGCGTGAAGGTCGGGCCCACCGCGACGGCCGACGAGGTCGTCGCGCTCGCCCGCGCGCTCAACCCGGCGAACATCGCGGGCAAGCTCGTGCTCATCACACGGGTGGGCTCGGGCAAGGCGGCCGAGGTGATGCCCGCGTGGATCGACGCGGTCCGCGAGGCGGGTGTGCGCTGCCTCTGGACCAGCGACCCGATGCACGGCAACACCATCACGACCGACTCGGGCGTCAAGACCCGGCCCTTCGACCGCATCATGCAAGAGCTCGAGGAGGTCATCGACACCCACGAGCAGTGTGGCTCGCGCCTCGGCGGCATGCATGTCGAGCTCACGGGCGAGGACGTGACCGAGTGCGTGGGCGGCGCCACGGATATCCGCGAGGACCAGCTCCACGAGAACTACGCCTCGGCCTGCGACCCCCGGCTGAACTACCAGCAGTCGCTCGAGCTGGCGTTCATTATCGCCAAGCGGCTCGGCAGGCACTGATGCTCGACGCGCATGGCCACACCGATAACGGGGCGGACTCTGCCCAGGGCTGCGCTGGGATTTGTGCTTGGGTCGTTCGCGTGTGAAGTCGTGGAACCGCCGGCTCGATAGGCGGCGTGCCGGTTGGTCTGTGGTGGACCGGGAAGGATCCCACCGGCATCGGGTCACACGACGTCCAAGGAGGGACGCCCATGCTCACGCTTCTTCCCAGTGCGCGCGTCGAGTCCGACGCGATTCCCTTCGACCGGCGCGGCAGCCAGCGCGAGCCGATCACCGGCTCGGCGATGGCGGCCGTCCGCGTCGATCACGCCGCGACCGTTGTGCCCGTGACGCTGACCGACGTCTCGGCGGCGGGCATGGGTGTGCGGAGCAGCACGCGGCTCGAGCCTGGGTGCGTTGTCGAGATCCACACCGACGCGACGGGTATCCCCGCGTGCGTCGGGCGGGTCGCCTCGGCCCGCGAGCGGGACGGCGAGTTCCACATGGGCTTGCAGTTCCAACGCCGAGCCGCGGCTTGAGCACACGACCCAACGCAGCACGCTCTAGTCGTCGCCGGGCGCCATTTGCGCCCAGGCTTCCCGGAAGCGCTCGGCCATGCGATCGAGCGAGGACGGGATCACGCGCACGCGGCCGATCGTGTCGATGAAGTTCACGTCTCCCGACCAGCGCGGCACGAGATGCACGTGCAGGTGCTGCGGCACACCCGCCCCGGCCGCCCGCCCCTGATTCACGCCGATGTTCACACCCTGCGGATTGAGCGTTCGCTCGAGCAGGTCCGTCGCGGTATCGACCAGCGACCACAGCGCAGCGCGCTGCCCGACGTCGTAGTCGAGGAGCTTCGGCCTCGGCTCGCCGAGCGCCACCAGCAAGTGGCCCGACGAGTAGGGATAGGCATTCAGCAGGATCATGCCCGATGCGGTGCGGGCGATGACGTGATTGGCGACATCACGCTCGGGCTCGGCCCAGTACCTGCCCAGGAACGACGCGTCGGTCGGGCGGGGGGTGCCCTTCGTGCGCTCGTCATCGCCCAGTGCCTCGAGGTACTCGATGCGCCAGGGCGCGTGCAGCGCGTCGGGGCCGGCGGGGGTGTCTGCGCGGTTGTTGGCGCGGTTGTCGGCGGGGGGCGTCGGCGGAAGGTCGGCGGCGTGGGGGGCCGGGGACACGTGCGGGGGCTGGTTGGTCGGCTGGTTCTCGGACATTGGGATGCTCATGCGATGCGGGCGACTGGGGAAGGCGGCGTGTCGGGCCGATGAATCGTATCGGAACACACGCGGCCGCCCGGCGCGGGAGTCGGCGCGGCGTTCGCAGCGCGTGCCTCCCACGGAGTCCTACGCCATGCAGATCTCGGAGATCATGAGCAAGCACCTGGTGACCGTCTCGATGGACGACACCGTCGAGCACATGAACAAGCTCTTCGAGGTGCACCGCTTCCACCACTTGCTGGTCTTCGACTACGACCGCGGCCAGATCGTCGGCGTGATCTCCGATCGCGACCTGCTCAAGAACACGAGCCCATTCATGGGCAACATGTCCGAGCGCGCGCAGGACGCGGCGCTGCTCAATCGCAAGGCCCACCAGGTCATGTCACGCAAGCCCGTGACCGTGTGCGAGACGACCGCGGCAGTCGCGGCGTGCGGGATCATGGTGCGGCACAACGTCTCGTGCCTCCCGGTGACAGCCGAGGACTCCGCCCGCATCATCGGGCTCGTCACATGGCGGGACCTGCTGCGCTGGAGCGCCAAGCACTGCGGCGCCGAGCCCGGCGCCTCGTGCGGGCTCGACGCGGCGTAGCGACGCTGCAGCCGCAACGCATCTCACGCATAGACTCCCTCGCCGACGCGCGTTGCCCGCGGATCGGGTGCGCCGAAGGTGCGAAGGAGCTGTGATGTTTAAGAACGTGAAGGTGGGCGGCCGGGGTGCTGCGGATGTGCTCGTGCTCGGGCACTTCGAGGGTGCGGCCCTCGACACGACGACCAAGGGCCGAGACATCGGGGGCACCGCGGCGGCCGCGGCGAAGCGCACGGAAGCGACCGGCGCGCTCGGATCGATCGCCGAAGCCTTCCCCACGGGCAAGGGCAAGTCGATGCCCGAGCGGATCGTGCTCGTCGGGCTTGGCAAGAAGGAAGATTTCAACGCGTCGAGCCTGCGCGACGCGGGCGCAGCGGTCGGACGCCGACTCGCGGCGATCAAGGCGGGCCGGGCCGAGATCGACCTGGCCGGCCCGATCAAGGCGGCGCGGGCCGACGCGGGCGCCGCGGGGTCGGCGTTTGCCGAGAGCGTGGGCCTGCTCGCGTGGAACAACGACGAGTTCAAGGGCTCGGCCACGCCCGATCCCAAGCGGCCGGCGCTCGCGCTGACCAGCGGGCACGCCGCCTTTGCCAAGGGCATGGAGCGCGGGCTCGCGATCGCCCAGAGCGTGAACTTCACGCGCACCCTCAGCGAGACCCCGCCGAACATCTGCAACCCCACGTGGCTCGCCAGCGAAGTCAAGAAGATGGCCCGCGCGACGGGGCTCAAGTGCACGGTCATCTCGGGCAAGAAGCTGCTCGATGAGAAGCTCGTGGGCATCCACACGGTGGGCGACGCGAGCGATCACAAGGGGTGCCTGATTCGGCTCGAGTACACGCCGCAGCGCGCCAGCGCGCGGTCGAAGCCCGTCGTCCTGGTCGGCAAGACGATGACGTACGACTCGGGCGGCCTGAGCATCAAGCCATCCACAGGCATGGCGGGCATGAAGCGCGACATGGACGGCGGTGCGG